>DBBN01000035.1:0-13785 GCA_002292215.1 Glaciecola sp. UBA983
TTTCTGCAGCGAGCAAACATAAGATAAAGCCGTCTTTGTCTGTTGCCCATGGCGTGCCATCAAGACGCAAGAAGATCCCCCCTGCACTTTCTTCACCAGCAAAACCGATTGATTGATTTAACAAGCCTTGCACAAACCACTTAAAGCCAACTGGCATTTCAGCTAATTGCCGTTGGTTACTTGCAACCACACGATCAATCATTGAGCTGGATACTAAAGTTTTACCTATTTGTAAATTGGCTGACCACTGAGGTCGATAGTTAAGAACATAATCAATCGCGACGGCTAAATAATGATTAGGGTTCATTAACCCTTGCGGCGTCACAATACCATGACGATCAAAATCAGCATCATTACCAAAGGCTAATGCGAACTTATCTTTGTACGCTAATAAACCGGCCATTGCGTAAGGTGACGAACAATCCATGCGAATTTGCCCATCTTTGTCTAAGGTCATAAAACTAAAGCGTTGATCAACCGCCGTGTTTACTACTTCAATATTTAAGCCATATTGCTGCGCTATCATCGCCCAGTATCGTGTTCCTGCTCCACCTAATGGATCTGCACCAATTTTAATATTGGCATTTGCAATCGCTTGCATGTCAATCACGTTAACTAAATCATCGATATAAGCTGGGGCAAAATCAACTTCACTTAAGTACTCACTGGACATAGCTGCAGCAATTGGCATACGAATAACCGCAGTGTTACCCGCAGCCATGATTTCATTCGCACGTTGTTGAATGGTACTGGTTGCATCAGTATCAGCTGGTCCACCATGGGTTGCGTTGTATTTAAAGCCACCATCTTGGGGAGGATTATGTGAAGGCGTAATCACTACGCCGTCGGCTTGATCAGAATGAATCGCATTATATTGTAAAATGACATGAGAAATAACAGGTGTTGGCGTATAGTCACGATTGACTTGAATAACAACATTGACCTGGTTAGCACATAATACTTCTATCGTGGTGGTTAACGCTGCTTCTGATAAGGCATGCGTATCCATACCTACATAACAAGGGCCAGTGATCTTTTCAGCATGACGATATTCAGCCAATGCTTGTGCTATCGCTGCAATATGCGCTTCATTAAATGAGTATTTATGGGCGCAACCACGGTGGCCTGAAGTACCAAACGTAACAGCTTGTTCAGCTATACTCACATCTGGCTGTAAGGTGTAATAATCACTAATAAGTTTAGCGACATTAATAAGATCAGATTGTTGTGCTGGTTTACCAGCTCTTTCATGAAGCGCCATCGACACATCCTTTTGAAAAATAACGTTTAAAATAAATCGTACTTGTTTAGTATACCTATACTAAGCGTAATCAACTGATAATTCATCTCATTTTTATTAATAATCCGTCGATAATTACTACATTGTTATAACTTAACCTAATGATTAATAAGCAAAACGTATGCTTGTTGTCTATGCTTTAACTAGACTTAACCAGAATGTGGATCATATGCAGTATCTTTTTAGCGCCGCGGTAAGTAAGATCAGCCAAGTATTAATTGGCAAGCAACGCCAAGTAGAACTTGCAGTAACCTGCTTGTTAGCTAACGGCCATTTACTCATTGAGGATTTACCTGGGATGGGTAAAACTACGCTATCGCACGCGCTTGCCAATGTATTTGGTTTGGCGGACACTCGGATCCAGTTTACTTCTGATTTATTGCCTGCTGATGTATTGGGTGTGTCAATTTTTGATCAATCGGCACAATCGTTTTCGTTTCACCAGGGGCCAGTATTTAATCAAATTGTTCTGGCTGACGAAATCAATCGTGCGAGCCCTAAAAGTCAATCTGCGTTGTTAGAAGCGATGGAAGAAAGGCAAGTGAGTATTGATGGTAAAACATATCCACTCCCACGTCCGTTCTTTGTTATAGCGACACAAAATCCCTCATATCAATCTGGTACGTACCCTTTACCTGAATCGCAACTAGATCGGTTTTTAATGCGGATCGTACTTGGTTATCCAAATGTCGCAGCAGAAAAACGCATGTTACTCGAACAATATGATGATACGCGCCATACCACTGAGCCAATGCTAACGATTACTGATTTGTTTGCCGCACAAAAAGCCTGTCAAGATATCCATGTATCAGATGCCGTCATTGGTTATATTTTGCGCTTGGCGAATCACACCCGCAATGAACCTGAATTCCTTAACGCGTTATCACCACGTGCAACCAAAGCATTATTGCGGGCTACTCGCGCATGGGCTTTTTTACAAGGTCGTGATTTTGCGATCCCCGAAGATGTGCAAGCTATATTGCCCAGTGTTGCAGAGCATAGATTACGCTCTGAGTTAACAGATTTAAGTGATGATCAAATGCTCAGTGAACTATTGATTGATGCCGTCAACCCAATCATTGCCCAGACCTCTTAGGCAGCGATTCTATGAGCTTTGCATATCTACAACAATTGCTATCCGTACGCCAAGAAAAATGGATTAACAGACGTATCCCTGAAGCTGTTCGCTATCAATTAGACAATCAATCCATCTTTATACTACCTACCAAATTTGGCTACGTATTTTTGCTGTTCAGTGTAATCCTGTTTGTCTTTGGAACCAATTATTATTCGCAGCCATTAATTATGCTCAGCATCATGCTCATTGCGTTGTTTGTTGTGCATATGTTTGCCAGTTTTTTAAACTTTGCTCGGTTATATGTCAGTATTGGCAATATTCAACCGGTATATGCAGGCACAACTGCTGCAATCCCCCTACACATATTACCGAGTCAATCAGCACGACCAACACGAGGTACATTGTGGGTTAGTTTTTGGGAAATTAAACGTTATCAATCTATTGAACTGGATACGCTGGAAGGCCCAGCCAATATTCGTTATTTTGCAGAAAATCGCGGAGTATCGCAATTGCCGAGGATGACCTTACAATGTGATTATCCTTTAGGGCTATTTAGGTGTTGGACTCATTTACAATTCACGCAACCATTAACGGTATATCCGCAGCTGATTGTGGCTAATTTACCCTTAGAATCAACGATTAAATTATCACAGGTAAAAAATTCGACTCACATTGAAGGTAAAACGTTATCGTTAGATCAACCTGACGATTTTGATTCATTAGTCACTTTTCAGCATGGCGATCCTATGCATAGTGTTGCTTGGAAATACTTGGCTAAAACGGGTAATATGTTGCGTAAACGTTTTGTAGGTGCATCTCCACAACAAGGCTATTTGTCTTTGCCCATGCATAGCAATGTTGAAAAAGGCTTAAGTCAACTAGCCTATCAAATTAATCAATGTCACAATAAACATGCAATATACGGTCTTTATTTACCGACTCAAACCATAGTTCCAAATCATAGTGAGGCGCATAAACAAGCCTGTTTAGCTGCATTAGCCGCCTACCCTATTACTCGACAAGCTTACCGTGATGGACAATAGATTCACTATTGGGCGACATAGTATATTCGCCGATTCGATTGCAGGTAAACCTCGCTCAGCAGCGCATAACAACAGTTTTTTAGCGTTAACGATAGCGTTTTGTTTAGTCACTTTTTCTTTATATAGTCATGTCACCATTTGGATATTACTGATTGGCTTAGTTGCGGTTATAATGCGTTTTTTATTGTATTTGGGTTTGTACCAGCATATACCCGGTACGCGAATAATTAATATTTTAGGGATTATATCAGGCGTTATATTAGTTGTGATGAGCCGAAATATGACGATGCTAAGTGCAATGATCAATTTATTAATTATGGCAAGCGCTCTCAAAATCATGGTGTTACATACCCAAAAAGATCTATTGTTCATTTTTATCAGTGTGTTGTTTTTGGCGGCTTTAGGCTTAATTATCCATGACGAATTTCTATTTACGTTATTTTATAGTGGCTTGGTGGTAGTATTATTAATCACATTGGCTACACACTTTGCTCCAAGTCGTTCGGTCTCCCAATCACTCACCAAAACATTACAGTTATTAGCACAAGCGTTACCAATTGCAATGATCATGTATATACTCGTGCCCCATTTTTCGCCCTTTTGGCAAGTCCCCTCACCAAAACAAGAAACGACAGGGCTAACCGATGTTGTCAAACCCGGAAATATTGCAGATTTAGCACAATCAGCTGATCTTGCTATGATTGTCCGTTTTACTGAAGGACCCATTCCAAAATTTCATCAACGCTACTGGCGAGCTATCGTTATTGACCAATTTGATGGTGAATCATGGTCACAGTCGCAATTACAGCGCGCATACCAACAACCATTATTAGCAATGACGCAACCCCAACAGCATGTTATTTCGCAGCCATACGACAACATTCATCTCACGCAATATAAGAGTGTGCTAATGGCAAATCAAACTCAATATGTCCCCACGTTAGATGCTATTATTGATATTAAAGGCAATAGTCATACAACTAACCCTTATATTATTACCGCCTCAAATCATGCGTTCAATTCTCAGCCACAAGTCTTTACAACCGATTATTCCGCCATTAGTATGCTCAACGTTAATAATCAGCGTGAGCTGACGCAACTGGAAACTGAGCAATATTTACAATTGCCACCTAGCTCACAGAAACTAGATTATCAGATCGCACATCAGAACCCTCGTACCCAAGTTTGGGTCACGGAACTCACCAAGCAAAATACCACTTTAAAACAACTGATTACTGCTTTTAATCAATTTATATTAACTGAACAATTTACGTATACGCTGCAAGCTCCATTGATGCCAGAAAATATGGTGGATCAGTTTTTATTTACCCATCAAACTGGATTTTGTTCACATTATGCTGCTGCTATGGGGTATGTGTTACGGCTAGCGGGTTATCCAACTCGTTTAGTTGCCGGCTATCAAGGTGGCGAGCAAGTTAATGATTCAACCTTGCTGATTTATCAATATGATGCACATGCTTGGTTAGAAGTGTATAGCGCTGATTTAGGCTGGCAACGATTAGATCCAACAGCAGTCATTGCGCCGCAACGCATCAGTGATGGCTTAGCGCATGCCTTGAGTAACAAAGATGAATACCTAGCCGAAGAGAGTTTGAGCTTAGCAAAATACACACATATACCTGGTATCGCACAATTACATAGGTTGTTACAGCAAGGTTCAGCGGTGTGGCATGGGTCATTTCGTACATTTGATAATGAAGATAAGCAAGATCTCATTAAAACACTGATGCAACACCTGAATATTAAGCATCCAGCGTGGATCGGTATATTGGGCCTAAGTTTAATAGGATCATGCTTAGCTGGTTATTTTATATATGCTCGTACTGACATAGCTGTTCATCCTGATCATGTAAAATGGTATTTACAATGTCGGCAATTATGTGTCAGTCGCTATATCCAAAAATCAGCAGAAACCGATACTGATATTCAGCATTACCCGCCCAAAAAATTTGTAGACTGGCTAGCCCTTCATAGTACGTCATCTGTGGTGGCTGAAATGCACCAGATCACAACTTGGTTTATTCAACATGAATATCGCGCAACAAGCGACAACCACCTAACAGGAAAACAAATCAAAGCCGGCTATAAAAGATTAAAACGCTTATCCAAATAACTAAGTCGTTTTTTCATATAACTAAAAGTTAAGCAAAAAAAAGCCCGCAAATGCGGGCTTTTAGATTTTGACGTTTAACTACTAATTATTTAGCAGCTTTACGTGCGCGGGCTTCTTCCATTACGGCTTCAGCTACGTTTTGTGGACATTGATTATAGTGTGAAAATTCCATAGAGAACTGACCACGACCAGATGTCATTGTACGTAATTGACCTATGTAACCGAACATTTCAGATAATGGAACGTCAGCTTTAACACGAACACCAGTTGCACCAGCTTCTTGGTCTTTGATCATACCACGACGACGGTTTAAATCACCGATAACATCACCAACGTGATCATCAGGTGTAAACACATCAACTTTCATGATTGGTTCAATAAGTTGAGGCTTCGCTTTTGGAATCGATTGACGGAATGCGCCTCTCGCTGCAATTTCAAACGCAACAGCAGATGAATCAACTGCGTGGAAACCACCGTCGTATAATTCAACTTCAACGTCAAGTACAGGATATCCAGCAAGAACACCTTGGTCCATCATCGACTTAAAGCCTTTCTCGATTGCTGGGAAGAATTCCTTAGGAACGTTACCACCTACTACTACTGATTTAAATGTGAAACCAGAGTTCGCTTCTCCTGGACGGATACGGTAATCAATTTTACCGAACTGACCTGAACCACCAGATTGCTTCTTGTGCGTGTAAGAATCTTCAATCTCAGAAGTAATCGTTTCACGGTAAGCAACTTGTGGCTGACCTACTTCTAGCTCAACGCCATAAGTACGCTTCAAAATGTCTACTTTGATATCTAAGTGTAACTCACCCATTCCTTTAAGAATGGTTTCACCAGAATCTTCATCAGTTTCAACTTGGAAAGATGGATCTTCAGCAACCATTTTACCAATTGCAATACCCATTTTCTCAGTAGAACCTTTATCTTTTGGCGATACAGCGATTGAGATTACTGGCTCTGGGAAGATCATTGGCTCAAGCGTACATTCATGCTTAGGATCACATAATGTGTGACCAGTCTGTACGTTTTTCATGCCTACGATAGCAATAATATCACCGGCTTGTGCGCTAGAGATTTCAGTACGGTCGTTGGCATGCATTTCTACCATACGGCCAACACGCTCAGTTTTACCTGTAGCAGAGTTAAGGATAGTATCACCTTTGTTCAATGTACCTGAGTAGATACGAACAAACGTTAATGCACCGAAACGGTCATCCATGATTTTAAATGCAAGGGCACGAAGTGGTTCTTTCACATCTACAATCGCAAACTCACCCGTGGCTTCACCAGTATCTGGATCAGTTAGTGGCTGTGGATCAACTTCAGTTGGGCTTGGCAAGTAATCAACAACAGCGTCAAGTACGTTTTGAACACCTTTGTTTTTAAATGCAGAACCACAATAAGTAGGGAAGAAATCAATTTTACGCGTACCTTCACGAATACAATGTTTAATTTGTGCAATAGTTGGCATCTCGCCTTCCATATACGCCATCAACAATTCATCGTCTTGCTCTAACGCAGTCTCGATAAGAAGCTCATGATAGGCTTCAACATCATCAACCATGTCAGCAGGAACATCAGTAATTTCATAGTTTTCAGGAAGACCAGTGTCATCCCAGATATAGGCTTTTTTCTCAAGAACATCAACAACACCAACGAAGTTTTCTTCGATGCCGATTGGTAATGTCATGATCAATGGATGAGCAGCTAGTACGTCTTTAACTTGCTTAGTTACACGATAAAAATCTGCACCCATGCGGTCAAGTTTGTTAACGAAAATGACACGGGCTACTTCAGATTCGTTCGCATAACGCCAGTTAGTCTCTGACTGAGGTTCAACACCACCAGATCCACAGAAAACACCAACACCACCATCAAGTACTTTCAATGAACGGTAAACTTCAACAGTGAAGTCAACGTGTCCAGGAGTATCGATGATATTCATGCGGTGGTCTTTCCAGTAACAAGTTGTTGCAGCAGACTGGATGGTTATTCCACGCTCAGCTTCTTGTTCCATGAAATCGGTAGTTGATTCGCCATCGTGGACTTCGCCCGACTTATGGATTTTACCGGTTAGTTTTAGAATTCGCTCTGTAGTGGTCGTTTTACCCGCGTCAACGTGAGCAAAAATACCAATATTTCTGTAGTGTGATAAATCAGACATAGTTTCACTTATTTAATTGGTTCATAAAAAAATCGAGCGGATTATATCGGATCTTGGGGGTAATTTGATACCTTTTTTTAGTCTAGTGCTAAATAAATCGTAAAAAAAGGAGAAAAACGACAGTAAATCCTATCTTAAGGTGTGGTGATAATACAAACGGTGACTTCATCACGATTATGATAGAGATGTTTTGCTTGCCAAGTGAACGATATCCCAGCCTGTTTGAGCTGCTTTTCAATCTCGACTTGAGCATTTTGCATCGCAGTAAATCTTTGTTTCATCGGTAATTTCAAGTTAAATATGGCGTTTGTTGCCCAGCCATCCACCAACCATTGTGCCATTAACTGCGCGACGCGATTAGGCTGCTCTATCATATCGCACACTAACCAATCGACTTTGCCATATTGAGGCTGATATTTAAAGCCATCAGCAGGTGCATAAGTCACTAAACCGGTTGCCATTAATGCTTCATCCATTGCACCATTGTCGACCGCCTCGACGTGCATTTTGCGTTGCACTAATTGATAAGTCCAGCCGCCAGGACATGCGCCTAAATCAACCGCAGTGGCATCAGCATGCAGTAATTCTTTTTGCTGTGTAGGGGTCAAAAAGGTATTAATGGCTTCTTCCAACTTTAAAGTTGAACGTGACGGCGCATCTTGCGGGAACTTTAAGCGATAAATGCCATTTTCATGAGCACTGCGATTATTGGGTAAAGTCACGCCCAAATACACCGCACTACCATGTTCAAAAAACGCATGAAGCGTTATACCAACAATAGGTTGTTTACTTTTACTTCGGTAAAGCCAATCATGCTGGCGCAACATTTGACGCAGCGGCACACTGAATTTACGGCAAAACTTCGCTAGCTCTTTACCATCTTCAGTGTCTGCTGATTCAACTACCGCAGTTTTTGCTAAAAATTCTGCCGGTAATAAATCAGCACATACAGTTTGGATCTGCACTAAACGATCGCTGCGGTCTAACACTTGAATATATTCAAACACCCACACTAATTGACGGGCGAACATTAATTGTGAAAACTGAATTTTTGCGTTTAATGCAGACAATGATGCTGGTGTGAATAATGAAAAATACACATAACCGGTCTGGGGTATGATTTTGGCATAACCAAATACGTCACTTTGTGCACAGACTTGTTCTAATTCTTGCGCTAAATTTTGTTCATAGCCACTTCGGCAATAACATAACACGCCTTTAATTGGCAACGAGTCACTAGAAGCGGAGTTAGTCATTGTCGAGGTTTCCTGTTCGATTAGCTTTAAGTGTAATGCGTCTGCTTAAAGCGATAATAAATCCAATATAGCCCAATATAAAAAATATTGAGCTGTATGGAGTGATAAAAGATAGAGCACCAATACCAAATAAGTATTTTAAACCAATTGGCCCAGCAAACATCAGGCTAGCCAATAAAACCAAACACATAGAAACACCGACTAAATGAATGTAACGGTGTTGAGTGTTTAGTTCACGATCAATACTGAGTGCAAACAGCACGATAAACACACTATTCCAACGCACCATCGAGATGGCGGATTCTAATGATTGAATTGCTTTAGCGGTTAGTGTCGAGGCATGAGCAACATAGGCGCTGAGAAAAAACATTGTCACAAATAGCACTAATGCCACCTGCGCTATTCGTACACAATACGAAAAGTTAAATTGTGGCATCATGGGTATCCGCTTGTTTTATAACACTCGCGATGGCCATTGCTGCAGCTAGAATATGTTGTTCTTGCGACATACCACTGGCCTTGCGAGGCTTAAGACTGTGGTCACCATCAAATAAATACTCCACCTGAACATTATCAGGGTATTGATACGTTTCGATTTCGGCGCGGGTGCCAAATGTATCTCGCTCTCCCTGGCATATAAATATCGGTGAAGTTGCCGATTGTAACACTGCTAAGCGTAACGAGTCAGGTTTTCCGACTGGATGAAAAGGATATCCAATAATGGTCGCACCGATAATCGACTGAGCTGAGTTAGGATTAGGCTCGGCTAATGCCAAGGTGTTTAGGGCATGACATGCAACGCGCCCGCCCATTGATTTTCCGCCTATCCATAATGAATCAGTGCCAATCTGAGCCTGCACATAAGCAATCGCATTTAAGTACTCAACTTCTAATTTGGGTAGTCGCGGTGGTGGACGCCGTTTGCCCTCGGCTTTGGCTTGCGCCATATAGGCAAAATCAAATAACCAAACATGCACGCCTGATGCATTCAATGCATTAGCCAAAGACAACATGAATGGATGCTGCGATCCAGCACCTGCTCCATGCGCAAAAAGCAAGTGTGCGTTAGAGGGCATTATACTAGGCTGCTTAAGCAAATTAGGTGGAAGACTTAAAGGGTCACTAGCCATATCAATCCTCCTCCTCTTCAACTTGGCTTAATAGCCATTCACGAAACAAGGTGATTTTTTCTTGTTCATGTTCACTATTCTCACTCACTATATAAAATCCATCTTTGGACTCTACGCGTTCTTCAAATGGGCAAATCAAGCGACCCGCATCAATCTCGGGTTTTGCTAATAATGTATTTCCTAACGCTATGCCTTGACCTAATGCCGCAGCTTGCAAGACGAGCATTGAATGTGAAAATATCGGACCTTGGTTGACATTAATCTTTTTAATGTCGAACTCCTTAAGCCAGTATTTCCAATTATCGCGTGATGAATCATGCAACAAGATATGTTCCGATAAGTCACTCAATTCTTCTAATGGTTTATCTGAGGCAAATAACATTGGCGAACATAATGGCGTCAAGTATTCTTTATGTAACTGTTCACTATGCAAACCTTGCCAGCGCCCTCGCCCATAATATATCGCAATATCGGTGCTTTCATCTAAAAACCCTTCATCAAAATCTACGGCTTTAATACGCACATCAATATCTGGATACAAGGTCGAAAATTGACTGATTCGTGGCACCAACCATTTGGCAGCAAAGCTAGGTGGCATCGCAACAGTAATCGACCCTTTGGCGCCTCTATTTAACAGTCGCTCAGTCGCATCCACAATATGCGAAAAGATATCTTTGATATCGGAATAATACGCTTGGCCATCTTCTGTTAACAATAATGTACGATTTTTACGTAAAAATAACTTTATTGACAAAAACTCTTCTAATAACTTTATTTGATGGGATATCGCCGCTTGTGTAACAAAAAGTTCATCTGCAGCTTTGGTGAAGCTTAGGTGCTTAGCCGCCGAATCGAAAGCCTTCAGGGCATTTAATGGGGGTATTCGCTTAGCCATTGCAATTATCAGTTATTAATGATTTGTAAATACTAACATTAGTTATTCTAATGACAAAGACATAATTCTTTTCATTTTTCAAGGTTGTGTTTTCGGCATATTATGTGTCTCGTTGAGGGATGGCCCTTAACCTATCAAAATTCTAGAAATCGTCTAGAACGATATTTAAAACATTTATTTTCTTGGAGAAAATTGTGAAAAAGTCCGTAGTACCATTTGTATCAGTTGTTGCCTTTGCGGTTATTGCTTCAAATAGTGTACATGCAGCAGGTGTAAATCAAGATGATTTAGCCTTAGTTGCGTTAAACAAAGTTGCCGTTCAAAGTGTCATTTATGCTGCACTTACCCCCTCACCAGCTATTGGCCGTGCTCGTGTTACTCAAGCACATGATAAGAACGACAATGTTATCGGTAAATCACAAGTAAAAGCAATCATTGCTCAAGAATTGAATCATAGCCTCAACATCACAAAGAGTGATTTATTAGGGTCAGAACCGATTTATGCAATTGATTTATTAGGGTCAGATCCACTTAAATTAATTGGATCTGACCCCATTTATTCTAATGCTACTGCGATGCTAACTGACTAATTAGCACTGGTATCAAGCGGTGGAAAGGATTTAACTAATTCATCTACCGCTAGCATCTGTGCCAAATAAGGCTCAAGTTTATCGAGCTTTAACGCACAAGGCCCATCGCATTTCGCTTCATTTGGATTTGGATGTGCTTCAATAAACAACCCTGCAATCCCCAACGCCATTCCACTTCGGGCTAACTGTGCCGCTTGAGCGCGTCGACCATCGGCTGATGATTCACGCCCACCCGGTTTTTGTAACGCATGAGTCGCATCAAAAATCACCGGTGCAAGGGATTTCATTTCGTCCATCGCTAACATATCAACGATTAGATTATTATAGCCGTAACAAGAACCACGTTCACATAACAGTATGTTTTCGTTGCCTGCTTCAGCAAATTTATTAATGATATGACGCATTTCATGTGCAGCTAAAAACTGTGGTTTTTTGACATTGATTACCGCACCTGTTTTGGCCATTGCCACAACTAAATCCGTTTGACGTGCCAAAAATGCAGGTAACTGGATCACATCTACTACTTCTGCTACAGGCTGTGCTTGATAAGGTTCGTGAACGTCAGTAATAATAGGTACGTTAAATGTCGCTTTGATTTCTTCAAAAATCTTTAAGCCTTCATCCAAACCGGGTCCGCGATAAGAATTAACTGATGAACGGTTCGCTTTATCAAACGATGCCTTAAACACATAGCCAATGCCTAATTTTTCAGTGACACGTTGGTATTCTTCAGCAATACGCATCGCTAAATCACGCGACTCAAGGACATTCATGCCCCCAAACAATACAAATGGAGCATCATTAGCTACGGTTAAATCGCCGACCTGACAAGAGGTAATCGTCATGTATTTTCCTTAATCTGATAATTTATAATATTAAAACAATGCTGTTTTGGTTATTGCAATCTTCCCGGTTAAGCCTAACCATGCAACCGCGCCAATCAGTGCAAAAACACGCATCGCATTGGTTCTTGCCCACTTTACTGCAACAACAGCAAGTAGTACATACGCAACTAAACCAATCAACTTGCTAGTAACCCATTCATCGACAAACGGGTATTGAGCGAGTGTGACGCACAGGCCTATTGCGGTGATGATCAGGACTGTATTAATGATATGTGGCAATACTTTTAACCATTTTGCTTCTTTCATTTTACTGTCCATTAAATGGGCTACGACTTGTAAAATTAAAAATAATAATGAAAGTGCAATTGCAGCTAAGTGTAGATGTTTAAAAGCCATGTACATAATGAATTCCTTGAGTAATAAAATAATAGTAAATTTTGTTATTGGTTGTTAGTTAGTTATTTTTAAAACGTATTTAAGTTATTTTTTGACCTAGTGTGATCCTAGGGTGTTGTGCATAATCGCATAAAGTGGCGACTTGGCTAAAACCTTTGGCTGTAAATAATTGTTGAATTCTGTCAGCTTGTTGATACCCATGCTCAATTAGCAACCAGCCCCCCTTGTGCAAATAACCAGGAGCTTGCTCGACGATCAATTTAATATCCGCCAAACCATTATCTGCAGCAGTCAATGCAGTATCGGGTTCAAACCTTACATCGCCTTGCACTAAATACTCACTATCCGGCTCAACATAAGGTGGGTTGGATACAATAATATCAAATGTTCCACTCACCTGAGTAAACCAATCACTTTGCAAAATAGTAACTCGCTCGGCGTGATTAGGAATTAGACGCTGCGCATTTTGTTTGGCTAATGCAACGGCTGCTGGGACAAAATCAACTGCTTGCACACGAATAGATGGGCACTCTAAGGCGGCGCTAATGGCTATGGCTCCGGTACCTGTGCCAAGGTCCAGTAGGCGCGCCGTTATAACATCGACATTCGCACTTTCAGGGCTTTCGCCAGTTTTAGCTATTTCGCTTAGATCTGCGATTTTATCTATGATGACATCAACGAGTTGTTCTGTTTCTGGGCGTGGGATCAATGTAGCAGATGAAACTAAAAATTCGCGACCATAAAATTCTTGATAGCCAAGAATATAAGCTACGGGTTTTCCGCTACTGCGCTGTTGTATAAATTGTTGATATTTAGCCGATTGAGTATCAGATAAGGTTTTATCCGACCAGGTATGAAGATAAGCACGATTGCAATCAAGAACTGCACATAGCAGCACTTGCGCATCGATTTTAGCATCGACAAGTGCATGTCCGTTAGCGTTAG
>DBBN01000035.1:13825-18056 GCA_002292215.1 Glaciecola sp. UBA983
CAAGCTTGAGGTAAGCGCAACACAATATTCGCGATTAATCTTCAGATAATGCAGCAAGCATATCTGCTTGGTGCTCTTGACGAATTGGTTCAAGTAACGCATCAACATCACCTGCAACAACATCATCAAGTTTGTATAATGTTAGGTTAATACGGTGGTCAGTTACTCGACCTTGAGGATAGTTATAAGTTCGAATACGCTCAGAACGGTCACCACTACCGACCAATAATTTACGTGTACTGGCTTCTTCGGCGTCGCGTTTTTCTTGTTCGATATTATTGAGGCGTGATTGCAGCACCGACATAGCTTTAGCACGGTTTTTGTGCTGAGAACGCTCATCCTGACATTCTACGACTACGCCACTTGGTAAATGCGTAATACGAATGGCAGAATCGGTTTTGTTAACATGCTGACCACCTGCACCAGATGCACGGAACGTATCCACACGAAGATCAGCAGAGTTAATACTAATAGCTTCTGACTCTGGTACCTCCGCTAATACGGCAACTGTACAAGCCGAAGTATGAATACGCCCTTGGCTTTCCGTTTCGGGAACACGTTGAACTCGATGTCCTCCTGATTCAAATTTCAAGATCCCAAAGACGCCATCACCAATCACATTGGCGATAACTTCTTTATAACCACCATGTTCTCCTTCGTTGGCAGAAACTTGCTCTACACGCCAACCTTTAGTTTCCGCATAACGCGAGTACATACGATATAAATCACCAGCAAAAATAGCTGCCTCATCACCACCTGCCCCAGCTCGAATTTCTAAGAAACAGTTGCTGTCATCTTGCGGATCACGCGGTAACAACAAGATTTGCAATTCCTGTTCTAAGGTTTCGATTTGTGCTTTGGCTGCTTTGATTTCTTCTTGTGCCATTTCACGCATTTCAGCATCATCTTCTAGCAGCATCTCATGTGCTGAGGTTAGATCACCTTGTGCATCTTGATACTCGCGAAAACTTCGAACCACATCTTCTAATTGTGCGTATTCTTTAGACAATGCACGAAAACGATTTTGATCGCCAATCACAACAGGATCACTCAAGAGTGCTTGTACTTCTTCAAATCGTTCAACGAGGGTTTCGAGTTTTTGTACGACAGACGGTTTCATGTAGTTCCAATAATGGTTAGATAGCAGCGTTCTGTGTCAATTTTGGACGTTATGATTTGTCTAAATTGACGTTAAGTGCGTCAGTTAATAATTCAAGAGTGCGATTATCCTGCAATTGCGCCGCTTGCGCTAGTGCTTTCGTCGGACCATGCATCATTTGGTTCGTTAATTTATAGCCAAATTCTTGTAAAACTTGCTCAGCCGCCATGCCTTCTTGCAGTTGGCTAAGTGCTTTGGAAATTAATTTGTCGCGCATTAAGGCTTGTGCCTCGCGATATATTTTAACCATATCGACATTTTCTTGCGCTTGTTGCCATTGCGTTACAAGTAAAATCTGTGCATCTATCATGGTTTGTGCTTGCTCAGCTGCTTGCTCACGGTTTGCCATGTTTTGCGCAACAATATGTTGCAAATCATCGACCGTATATAAATAAATCTCGTCTAACTTGGCAACTTCGCCTTCAATATCTCGTGGCACAGCAATATCAATCATTAACATCGGCTTGTGTTTACGTTTTTCTAAGGCTTGCTCGACCATGCCTTTACCAATTAACGGTAATTGCGACGCTGTCGATGAAATGACGATATCAGCCAAAGGTAAATGTGTCGGCAATTGATTTAGTGTCATGGCTTGCCCACCAAAGCGCGTTGCGATTTCTTGAGCTTTACTGATCGTGCGGTTAGCGACATCTATATTCACAGCACCTTGCTCATGAAGATGCTTGGCAACCAAATCAATGGTTTCACCGGCACCAATTAATAACACGCGTGAACGCGCCAAATCGCCAAAAATTTGTTTGGCTAATTGCACCGCAGCAAATGCTACAGAGACAGCATTAGCACCAATATCGGTATCAGTACGGACTTTTTTTGCTACTTGAAAAGTATGATCAAAAATTCGTTGAAATTGCGTATTCAAGGCATCATGTCGTTTGGCATCACTTACCGCCTGCTTAACTTGCCCCAATATTTGCGGTTCACCCAAGATCAACGAATCCAATCCAGATGCCACACGCATAATATGATTTAGGGCTGCTACATCTTGATGAATATAAATATGTTTAGCTAACTCATCATAATCACATTGATGAAAATCCGCTAACCAGCGCACCAAAAAATCATTAGATTCTACCGTGTCATTCAGCTGAATATATAACTCTGTGCGGTTGCACGTAGAGAGTACCACCGAAGACGCAACAGGTTCTACCGTTTGCAAACTGGCAAAAGCATCAGTCATTGCATCTGGAGTAAAAGCGACTTTTTCTCTCAGTGCAACAGGTGCGGTATTGTGATTGATGCCAATGGCAATTACGGTCATGAAACTATTCGGTAGCTAATTTTCACAGGTATTGTACGAAAAAGGCGGAGTGATTAAAAGCTATTCACGCTAAGACTATTAACCAATAACCTATTGCGATGTGTTTTAAATTTTACTATGGGCGTTTTTTTCATTATTCTTGAGTGCTTAGTTGTACTAATCTAATGTTGACATTCAGGGTTAGTATGCTGTTTATCGCCACAGGAATTGCCGAATATGCCCGTTGTGCCTCATCATTTTTGTAGATTGTTTAACTTTGCGTTACTTAGCCTCGTACTCCTATTATTGAACGGCTGTACCTTATTGCAGTCTTCAGTGAAACCTAGTGCCAATCTAATCAAAGCTAATAATGTTACAGCACTGACACAATGGCAAGCCAATGGCAAAATAGCTATTATCAGCGAAAATAAGCGCCAATCTGCTAATTTTAATTGGCTGCAACACAACGAAGATTATAAAACTTACTTTAATACCTTTTTAGGGATCAATGTTCTAACGGTTAAACGTGATAGTGAAGGATTAATGATTACTGTTGAAGGAAATACTTATCAAGGTGACAACCCTGAGCAACTTGTATTTGATTTAACCGGTTGGTGGCTACCCATGGACCAATTAAGTCATTGGCTAAAAGCTGACGTGTCTGGCGAAGAAGGGTCAATTACGCGTAATGCACAAGGACAGATAAACCAGTTTATCCCCCATTGTTCGCAAACCCTATGCAGTACTGATTACGTGATTAATTATGGTGCATACCGCCAAGTTGAACAGTTATTATTACCTCACAGTGTGACTTTGCAAGCAAACGGCTTAACGCGTCAAACCCTTAAAATTAAAATTCAACAATGGCGCTAACATGTCTTTATTAGCTCAATACCAAACACAAGCATGGCCGTCACCCGCCAAACTCAATATGTTTTTGCATATCAGCGGACGTCGTGCCGACGGCTACCATGAACTGCAATCATTATTTCAAATGACCGATTACGGAGATACGTTACGCTTTGCACCAAATGCAACAGGTACGGTGCGCTTGTTAACGGCATTTCCAGATGTTGAGCATGACAGTAACCTAATTGTCAAAGCGGCTCAATTACTCCAAGACTACTCTCACATAACCTCTGGTGTTGATATTACTATCGATAAGGTATTACCCATGGGTGGCGGGATTGGCGGAGGTTCAACGAATGCCGCAACAGTGTTAGTTGTACTCAATCAGTTATGGGAATGTGGTTTATCATTAGACCAGCTCGCTCAGTTAGGACTTGAACTTGGTGCCGATGTGCCGGTTTTTGTACAAGGTAAAACCACATTTGCTGATGGAGTAGGTGAACATTTCACTCCAGCACCTACTCAACACAATGGATCAGATGCTGTTTTTTTAGTCATTCATCCTGGTGTGCATATTTCAACGCAACAAATATTTACTCATCCTAAATTGTGTAGAAACTCACCCAAAATCGATTTTCAAGACTATACTTTTGCCAAAACCCATAATGATTGCCAAGAATTAGTCGTAAACTTGTATCCTAAGGTTGCATATTTATTACAGCACTTGTTACACTACGCACCGTCGAGATTGACAGGTACAGGTGCTTGCGTATTTGCGGTTTTTGACAAGGAAGCTTCTGCTCAACAGGTATTGCATGCATTGCAAGACCAACAAATATTAGACAATACAACCCACGCATTTATTTGCAAAGGGGTGGCAGAATCACCACTGCACACAACAATAAAGTCGATATTTAACGTTCGGGAATAAGGAATTACAATTGGGGTATAGCCAAGCTGGTAAG
>DBBN01000084.1:0-5153 GCA_002292215.1 Glaciecola sp. UBA983
CGTAATCTCAATTACCGATGGTCAGATATTCTTAGAAACTGACTTGTTTAACGCGGGTATTCGCCCAGCTGTTAACGCAGGTATTTCAGTATCACGTGTTGGTGGTGCTGCACAAACTAAAATCATCAAAAAGTTAGGTGGCGGTATCCGTCTAGCCCTAGCTCAGTATCGTGAATTAGCGGCGTTCTCGCAATTTGCTTCTGATCTTGATGACGCAACACGTGCTCAATTAGAGCATGGTGAGCGCGCAACCGAACTAATGAAACAAAACCAGTATGCTCCTTTATCGGTAGCAGACATGGCGTTGTCATTGTTCGCGATTGAGAAAGGTTTCTTAAAAAATGTCGAATTGAACAAAGTTCTAGACTTCGAAGCGTCTTTGCATTCATATATGAGTTCAGAGCATGCTGAGTTAGTCAAGACTATCAATGAGACTGGTAACTATAACGGCGACATTGAAAAGCAACTTAACGATGCTTTAACTACGTTTGTAAACACACAATCATGGTAATCAATGAGCTCTAGTAAGGTAACTTACTGGAGCGTTTCGTTAGGTAATCGGAGAAATAGTCATGGCTAGCGGTAAAGAAATTAAAGGTAAGATTGGGAGTATTAAGAATACTCAAAAGATTACCAGTGCGATGGAAATGATGGCTGCGTCTAAAATTAGAAAGGCGCAAAACCGCATGGCTTCTGGCCGCCCATATGCACAAAACATGCTAAAAGTGATTGGTCATATTGCCAATGGTAACCTCGAATATCGCCATCCATATATGGAGGCGCGTGAGGTCAAACGTGTAGGTTACATCGTTGTTTCTACAGATCGTGGATTATGTGGGGGTCTTAACTCCAACTTATTCAAGAAAGTAGCAAGAGATGTAAAAGCACAACGCGATAACGGAGTTGAGGTTGCGTTTGCAGCATTAGGTTCAAAAGCAGTTGGGTTTTTCTCACGTTTTGGTGGTTCTGTATTAGCTGCAGAATCAGGACTAGGTGATAAACCATCGGTTAGTGACGTGGTTGGGATTGTTCGAGTCATGCTAAATGCATACGACAAGGGCGAGCTTGATCAGGTTAACTTAGTGTTCAATCATTTTGCGAGCACTATGGTACAAGAACCGGTGATCAATCAATTGTTACCTTTGCCTAAATCAGAAAACGAAAGCGTACAACACCGCTGGGATTATATATACGAGCCGGATCCAAGAGATATTTTGGAAACATTAATGGTTCGTTACATTGAATCTCAGGTATATCAAGGCGTTGTTGAAAACATAGCTTCTGAGCAAGCAGCGAGAATGGTAGCGATGAAGGCGGCAACAGATAATGCCGGTAACTTAATCGACGAATTGCAACTGGTATACAACAAAGCACGTCAAGCTGCGATCACACAAGAGATTAGTGAGATTGTTGGCGGCGCGGCAGCGGTGTAGGCAAAGGTTTAATAAGGTATATAGAGGACAAATTATGAGTCAAGGTAAGGTCGTCCAAATCATTGGTGCTGTTGTGGATATTGAATTTCCACAAGATGCAGTACCACGTGTTTATGACGCACTAAAAGTGACCGAAGGTGGCTTAGAAGGGTTAACCCTTGAAGTGCAACAGCAATTAGGTGGCGGAGTTGTCCGTAGTATCGCATTAGGTACTACCGATGGTTTAAGCCGTGGTTTAGCAGTTATGAATACCAATGCTCCAATTCAAGTACCTGTAGGTGTTAAAACCTTAGGTCGAATTATGGATGTATTAGGTAATCCTATCGACGAAGCAGGTCCAATCGGTGAAGAAGAGCGTATGTCTATTCACCGTGAAGCGCCAAGCTACGAAGAACAGTCAAGTTCAGTTGAACTACTAGAAACAGGTATCAAAGTTATCGACTTGGTATGCCCGTTTGCTAAAGGTGGTAAAGTTGGATTGTTCGGTGGTGCTGGTGTTGGTAAAACTGTAAACATGATGGAATTGATCCGTAACATCGCGATCGAGCACAGCGGTTACTCAGTATTTGCTGGTGTTGGTGAGCGTACTCGTGAAGGTAACGATTTCTATCATGAAATGAACGATTCTAACGTACTTGATAAAGTGTCGTTAGTATACGGTCAGATGAATGAGCCTCCTGGAAACCGTTTACGTGTAGCACTGACTGGCCTAACTATGGCGGAAAAATTCCGTGATGAAGGTCGTGATGTATTATTCTTCGTTGATAACATTTATCGTTATACCCTAGCGGGAACCGAAGTATCTGCACTACTTGGTCGTATGCCATCAGCAGTAGGTTATCAGCCTACACTAGCTGAAGAAATGGGTGTATTACAAGAGCGTATTACGTCAACTAAAGCGGGTTCAATCACATCTATCCAAGCGGTATACGTACCTGCGGATGATTTGACCGATCCATCACCTGCAACTACCTTTGCTCACTTAGATGCAACAGTAGTATTGTCTCGTGATATCGCTTCATTGGGTATTTACCCTGCGGTTGACCCGTTAGATTCAACCTCACGTCAACTTGACCCATTAGTTATTGGTCAAGAGCATTATGATACTGCTCGTGGTGTTCAATCTGTACTGCAAAGATATAAAGAGCTTAAAGATATAATCGCCATCCTTGGTATGGACGAGTTATCTGAAGAAGATAAGCAAGTGGTAACCCGCGCACGTAAGATCCAGCGTTTCTTATCACAGCCGTTCTTCGTTGCTGAAGTATTTACTGGTTCTCCTGGTAAGTACGTGTCACTTAAAGACACTATTAGTGGCTTTAAAGGCATTCTTGCAGGTGATTACGATGACATGCCAGAGCAAGCGTTCTATATGGTTGGTTCTATTGACGAAGCATTGGAAAAAGCTAAAGCCTAAGGCTTTAGCTTCATGCTACACAATACCCTAATATAGGAGGTCACATGGCAGAAGTTACCGTACGTCTTGATGTGGTAAGTGCAGAAGAAGCGATTTTTTCTGGTGATGTTGAAGCAATTCAGGTTACTGGTAGTGAAGGCGAGCTAGGTATTCATCCTGGTCATGCCCCATTACTGACTAACATTCGTCCTGGTATGGTGCGTTTGGTCCAAAACGGCAAAGAAGAGTTTATCTACATTGCTGGTGGTACCCTTGAAATTCAACCAAATACAGTGACTGTGTTAGCCGATACGGCTATCCGTGCTGATGATTTGGATGAAAGTGGTGCTGAAGAAGCTAAACGTCATGCTGAAGAGATGATTGCTAATCAAGGTGCTGACTTTGACCATAAAGCAGCATCAATTCAATTAGAAGAAGCTTTAGCGCAATTACGATTGATTCGTCAATTACGCGGCTAGTACTCCAATCAAAGTAATTAATTAAAAACCCAGCTTCGGCTGGGTTTTTTTATGGAAATAACAAAACCGTTCTAAAAAATGGAACAATATGACAAATTTAATGATGTTTAATTCTATTAAGTGATTGTCTATGCTTATTACATGACGTTAATAGAGAAATAATCATGCAATTTATCAGAAAATCAAAAGACCGCGGCGTAGCAGATTTAGGTTGGTTACAGAGTCACCATACTTTTTCATTTGGTGAATACCATGATCCTGAACATATGGGTGTCTCTGCACTGCGCGTCATTAATGACGACATAGTCCAGCCAGCTAAAGGGTTTGCGACACATGGACATAAAGATATGGAAATTATTTCGTATGTGATCAGTGGCGCAATAGCACATAAAGACAGCGAAGGAAACGAAGCGATTATTCCTGCCGGTGATGTTCAAATTATGAGTGCTGGGCGAGGTATACGCCATTCTGAATATAACCCTTCAACTGAGGCTGAGACCAACTTTTTACAGATATGGATACAACCTAATAAAAAAGGGGTAAAGCCGACGTATGGTCAAATGACAATAGAATCAAAAGGGACATTGACCCCATTAGTAACCCCTGACGGACGCGATAACAGTTTAATCATGAACCAAGATGCTAGTTTGTATAAATTACGAATGGGTGAAGATGAGGAATTAACACTAGCTAATGCTGCGCGCCATGGGTACTTGCACATAGTAAACGGTGAGGTGACAGCGGCCGGTCAGATATTTAGTGCTGGGGATGCATTTGCGTTAGGACCTCATGAAAAAGTAAAGCTACAAGCTAAAACTGGGTTAGAGGCATTATGGTTTGATTTGCCGTGAGTTTAAACTAGACGATAATTTGTTAACTTGTAAAAAATTAAGTAAAACACCAAATACATCCTGCAAAGGATCATTTAAGGTAAGGACTAGGTCAGATTTGCATGTACAAGCAGAAAAATATCAAGAACAGACCTAACTAACCTCGCTTAATATTGCAAATACCGGCACCTACCATAATCAAGGCTAATGCTAATAGTACATTTATGCTTAGATAACCGATGCCAAACAGTGCCAACAGCATAGTAGATAAAACGGGTGTCGCAAAACTCAATGACGCAAGCCAAGATTGATGGCCAAATTTCATACCAATATCCCATAGATAAAAAGCCCCACCAACGGGGCCTAAACCGAGTAATATTATTGCCAATATATTGATTCCGTTTATTTGTATAAATGTTGACAAGGTATTCGCTTCTAATACCAAATGACAAATAAGCGCTAGTAAAGCCACAACTAAACTCATCCAACCAATATCTTCAACATGGTTATTACTTTTTCCCATGTACCATGAATAACTAGACCAAATGAGTGCAGCGATCAGTGCATAGCCGTAACCAACTGCATCATTACTCGCAAAGCTATCAGCCACATCGAATACTTCGCCATCGGTTATCACTACTCCAGCACCAATGAAGCCAATACTCGCGCCCAATAGAGTTAACCATCGGTTTCCTGGTGATGATACATATAAGGCTAAGAGTAGAGGCCATAAGTAACAAACTAAGCTGACCTGAAGAGCCGGAGCGTGCCGGATTGCCATGAAGTAAAAAAAATGAAAACCAAACAATCCACCAACACCGACAAACCATTGAGAATAGGTTAATTTAGGAAGAGTAAAGAGCGGTTCACGATACCAAGCCCGTTTAAGTAATACGAGTAACCCCGAGATAAAAAAGCACAACGCCAATAACAGAAATGGTGGGACCATATTCGTCAACACACTTAATAACGCTAATGAAGCCCACATCGCGATGGCGATTACACCAATAGATGT
>DBBN01000084.1:5168-16325 GCA_002292215.1 Glaciecola sp. UBA983
CAGAGGAACACAAAGACTGTTATTGTAAGCTGATAATACATTGATTTGGAAGCTATTTATGCTCACACACATTACACTAGTACTACCGCAATTTAGGCACTCATAGCAATAAAAACATTATTTTATAGAGGCACTAGATCCCATTGAGGCGATTAAGTTTCGTATGGAACAACAAGGGCTTGCCTTAAGTTAGGACGTAATCCCATACCTAATCCGGCCTCACCTTACTAAACACCTTTCCTAAAGATGCATATTGCGCTGCGCCTAGTCGCGCTAACGGATTAATTGCCAACGCATCGATGGTCATTCGACCGTCTTGCTGGTTTTCTTCTGTGTTTTGTATAGCCCGATCATCCACATATAACGATAACGCTTCGACAAACACCAACTGTTGTGGGGTGTTACCCAATTCTTGAATGCTATGGACTTTGCAATAATAGGCAATAGGGCAATCTTTGATGCGCGGCAAAGGCCAGTCTTCTTGAGGTGTTAATACCACGTTGTTGGCGGTTACTTCGCTATCACCATAAGGCATGCTGGCTGCTGTTCTGGTGACGATTTCGGCTTGCGCGGCATGCGCAATATGCACAATACACTCTGCGCCAACCTGTAAATTGGTGACCGTATCTTTGGCCGAGCCGTCGGGCTTTTTACCCATGGACAACATCATTAAGGGCGGATCGCTACATACAGCATTGAAGTAAGAAAACGGCGCTAAATTATGCGATTTATCCTCATTAAGGCTTAACACCCAAGCTATAGGACGTGGAATGATAGTTTGCGTCATTAAATGATAGACACGATTGCTTGATAAAGCTGATAGGTCGATGTGCATTGTTTAGCGACACGCTAACTGCAAACAATCTTCCATTTTCTTAAAATATTTGTCAGCAAGCTGGGTTGGCATGATGTACTTGACTCGTTTATCGTTGTCATCATTTTTTAGTATGATCATGTTTTTAGCCAATAACGATTTGATCCGTCGGTGACTCGTTCTCTCTGAAGTACCAGGTAACATATTGGCAATTTCTGTAACAGAAATTTTCATGTCACTAAACCATACACTGGCGCATACATTGAGTAGGCGCTCTTCTACCGAATCTATCTCTGGAAACGATGGGAGTTTTTGAACGGCTTGCGCCAAATGCAAAAACTTAAAATACATATTATTACTGGCCATTACTCTATGATCCTTGTACTGCATTTTCTAACACACTGTACAATTATAACTCAATTTGGCGGAATAGCTAAAGTGGTTTGTGTACGAGAATACGTATGAAGTTTGTGGTGACCGGGTGACCAGCCCATTAAAAATCGTTCAAAGTCAGCCCATGCAATAGGGTATAACCCCCGCCATTCGCGCTCTAGATGGTCTAATTGAACTTGCTCTAATCGGTCGTGCAGGGCATGGCGGATATGAGCAAAATAATTATCCAGCATCAATGGTGCAAAATCGGTAAGTGTTTGTGAAGAAAAAGCACTTCCAATGAAATACACGACATCCACAATCCCTACACCTCTCCCACAATATTGAAAATCGACGGCTGCAACATCGTTATGTTCGTCGCTAAAACAAAAATTAGCTATCTTGGCATCACCATGCAACAGGGTTTTAAATGTCGCATTACACAGTTGTTCATCGAGGGTTTTAGCTGCTTGCTTGAGAGCTGAATGTGGCATATTGGCATATTCATCAGGGCGGGTTGCTAAATGCCAATATGTACCCTGATGCCATTGATTATTGATGTCGATGGGTTGCTGAGCAGGTGTTTGCATAAATGTCGCGTGAAAATAAGCTAACCATTTGATCACGCTCGCTGCAATTGGACTAATTTCCATTACGGTCAAGGGGGATTGTGGGGTGTTGTTTATTATAGGTGCGTGTTCGTAGCGTAAGGAAAACCCTTGAGCATCTAGATCTTCCATGATGAATACGAGTTGAGAGTCATCACCTTGACCCACATAAAGTTTAGGTACGCGACAATGTGAATCGGTTTTGCAGGCTATTTGTTGATAAAAAATTAATTCATTAAAGTATGAGGAAAGCTTTCGTTGGTGTCCAAAATCACTTTGCCAGCCTCTTGGATGGTCGCGTTGTTGCGTCTGAATATCTATAGTTTTGACAATCACAAATTGGGCACCGATACGATAACGCGTAATATTCCCATATCCGCTCCATAACCTTTGTACGGTTTCAATATATTCAATATCGGGTGTGCTAAATTGCTGAGTCAGGATCTGGATAATCGACGATTTGTTCATGCTAGGCTCTGAATATGATTTTCAGTATTAACGAGATTATACATTTTTTTAAACAGGATACACTTCGAACGGCGCAAATGTGCAGAAGTCGCGCAGTAAACGTAAAGTAATGTAAAGACCGGAACTTACCATAGCAGACACTCTTCAAAGTGATGCGTCTGATAATCTTATCGACGGATTGGCTTATGCGCAATTTAGTGATGGTGAAGTAGATGAGCTAAGCTTTCATTTATCGGTATAAGCAAACCGTTCCCAGTGTTGTTGCATAGCTGCTTGTAATTCTTCCAGTGAACGACAATCGATGCCATATAATTGCGCCAATGTATAGGCGCACGCTTCGAGTGTGGACATACTATTGGGTTTGTTAGCTTTACGGATCCGGTATCTGGTTGCCTCTGCTTGGGCAAAAGTCAGTGCCGGAATTGTATGTAATTGTGGGTGTTGCATCCATATCTTGTGAGTTTTCCGCCAACTTC
Source organism: Glaciecola sp. UBA983 (assembly GCA_002292215.1). GTDB lineage: Bacteria > Pseudomonadota > Gammaproteobacteria > Enterobacterales > Alteromonadaceae > Opacimonas. Next base: position 7,907 of record DBBN01000084.1, read on the forward strand.
CATCTAACAAAATGATCTGCTTGAAAGAGTGTTCTCTAAATGAGGTCGTTGCATCTGTTGATTGCCTTAATAACTCGGTCGATTTTTTCCAACTTTCCACCGGTATTGCTGACTCACAGGGATAAACGATGACACTATTATTGAGCAATGCGTCGGGTAACACGGTCTCGTTATCAACGATAATAACTTGTGTTGAGGGTATCGCCAATTGCAGTAAGCGCACTGTGTTTTTAGCATGACCAACTTCGCTACTATCTTGTAATATGGTAATCTTTACAGGACAATCAAGCTCCGTAACGTGTGCACAGACACAAGTCGATAGCGGATAATGGCACTTGGGGCAGTAAATTCGCGTGGATTTTTTCATAATGAGTAGGATAACAGGAAACAAGGCAATGTCATCATTGAAAGGTTGCCAGTAACATGAGCTATTATTTCCCCACCACTTCTCATGCTCACACTTACATAGAAAAAAAGAGTTTGTTTCATGCCTATGCAGATACCGCTAATTCTCGGGAACAAGCAATGCACGTCCTCGGCTTACAACAAGCTAAGTATCCTGATGCCCGTCATCACTGTTGGGCGTATTTGATTGGTGATCCGCGCCAACCCATTACGCTTGCCTGTAATGATGATGGTGAACCAAGTGGCACCGCCGGCAAACCCATGTTAAATGTATTGCAACATGGTGATATCGGTAATGTGATGGTGGTGATCAGTCGCTATTTTGGTGGCGTGAAACTGGGTGCCGGTGGATTGGTCCGCGCCTATAGTAAAGCGACGGGCTTAGTACTTGAAAATATAGCAATAACCCCTTATATTCCACTCATCCACATTAGCGTTGCAGTCGCTTTCAAAGACGAACAATTTATTCGGCATTGTGTGACACAGCATCAAGGGCTGGTTGAGGAATGCATCTATAGTTCGCACTCCACGATGCAGATCGCCTTGCCTGAAGCAGCTAAATCCACTTTTATACAACAAATACAATCTAGTTTAATTAAGGAAACCCCATGAACATCAATCATTACTTTGACAACAATGTCGTATCGATCGGCTTTGATTCCGAGCAAGGTCCTGTCAGCTCTGGCGTTATGGCTGCTGGTGAATACACGTTTGGAACTTCTCAAGATGAGCGCATGGTCGTTGTGCACGGTGAAATGACCGTCCAGTTACCGGGTTCTGATACATGGCTGACGATTGCTCAGGGGGCTGAGTTTAATGTAGCGGCCAATGCCGAGTTTAATGTCAAAATTGCACAGCCTTGTGCGTACTTGTGTTATTACGGTTAGGTTTCTCTGCAAATAAGTAGCAACAGTCTAACGGTCTAACTTAAGATCATATTGGCTGCATTTTCGATATAAGGTTCGCTCACTGATCTGTAAATCATGAGCGAGCTGCTGCATATTTCCAGGATATTGTTCAATCACTTGGGCCAAGTAATTTGGTTCGAGTTGCGCTAACGGGATCACCGGTTGCTCGTTATTACTCGTATTGTCTAATAATGGCTTCATTGACAACGGCAAGTGTTCAATATCAATCAACAGATCATGACTCATTATCGCTGCATATTCGACAATATTTTTTAGCTCACGGATATTCCCTGGAAAATTATATTGCGTTAATTGCGTCATGGCTTCTGCGGTGAACGATTTATGTTTAAAGCCGAGCTGTTGCAAAAACAAGGTTGCCAATTCAGGAATATCATCCGCACGTGATTGCAATCGCGGTAAGTGAATGGGAAATGTCGCAATGCGATAATATAAATCCGCTCTAAAAGTCTGTTCTTGTACCATGTCAGGCAGGTTTTTATGGGTTGCACAAATTAGTCTAAACTTAGCCTGTTTTTGTTTAACTCCCCCGACACTGCGATAGGTGCCGGTTTCAATTAAACGTAACAATTTAACTTGAATATTAAGTGGAACATCGCCTATTTCATCAAAAAACAACGTGCCCCCTTCAGCCAAGTCAACCAATCCTTTCTTTGCACTCGATGCTCCAGTAAATGCCCCTTTTTCGTGTCCAAACAATTCTGATTCAAATAAATTATCTGCAATTCCAGTACACTCTATTATCACCAAGGGCTTATCTTTGGTTTGACTGTAGTGATGAATGGCTTGCGCGACTAGCTCTTTACCTGTTCCCGTTTCACCGAGTAATAAGGTATTAGCTTGCGTCGGCGCGACGCGATTGATTTGATTGATTAATTGCTTAAAAGCAGGAGAACTCCCGATCATTGTATTGGGGGCGATATTAAGCGATGCATGATGACTTGCAAATCCGACTTTATCGAGTATCTCAATATACCCAATCGTCATGCCATCATCATCAGTAACGGGGCGCATTACGATATCACAATAGCTTTTACCTTTAGGTAGTTGATGTATATGTACTACTGAGCTGACTTTGCCGGTGGTTTTGCATTGTTGTAAAGGACATTCCTCTCCAGCTTGATCACAAGGGACTGATTGCCCATGTGACACTTCATAACATTTACTCGTACCCGTTTGTACAACTTGGCTGTAGGTATCTCTGTACGCCTGATTGACCGCTAGAATCGTATAGTTCAAATCAATAAAAATGGCCGGTTTATCAATTGCTTTAATTAGTGATTGGACTAATGGGATATTCATATCGGGGCACACCTTAATAAAAATTAACCTTAGCATACCTCGCCTGTCAAATATGACAAGCGAATTGTCATATTTGACAGGCGAGATCGTGGTCAATATTATTAAAAACAGATTTAAATTGATGCAAGTCAATAAAATCCTGGGTTTGGCTTGATGGCACAGAGGTTGCAAAGCAGAATGGTAATAGTAAATGTATTCTAAATTTAAGCAAGAGAGTGTCCCATGAATGAAACCCTAATAGAGCTATCGCGATTGCAGTTTGCAATGACTGCTATGTTCCATTTTATATTTGTACCGCTGACCTTAGGGTTGAGCTTTATGCTCGCTATAATGGAGTCTGTGTATGTGATGACGGGCAAAGAAGTCTACAAACAAATGACCAAGTTTTGGGGTAAATTGTTTGGGATAAACTTTGCTATAGGTGTTGCCACTGGATTAACCATGGAATTTCAGTTTGGTATGAACTGGTCTTATTATTCACATTATGTGGGGGATATTTTTGGTGCACCGCTTGCCATAGAAGGTTTAATGGCATTTTTCCTTGAATCTACCTTTGTCGGTTTGTTTTTCTTTGGTTGGGATCGTATGACCAAAGTAAAACATTTAATGGCGACATGGTTAGTGGCTATTGGTTCTAATTTTTCGGCATTGTGGATCTTGATCGCAAACGGTTGGATGCAAAATCCAGTTGGCTCTCAATTCAACTATGAATCCATGCGTATGGAGATGACCAGTTTTGCTGAAGTTGTCATGAACCCAGTTGCGCAAGTTAAATTCGTGCATACGGTATCGGCCGGTTATGTGACTGGGGCGATGTTTGTGTTAGCGATTTCGAGCTATTACTTACTAAAAAACATTGATGTGGCATTTGCCAAACGCTCGTTTGCAATAGCTGCCAGTTTTGGTTTGGCTGCCACCTTGTCTGTAATCGTATTAGGTGATGAAAGTGGTTATGAGATGGGGGATGTGCAAAAAGTGAAACTTGCTGCGATTGAAGCGGAATATCACACGCTACCAGCGCCAGCTCCGTTTACCTTAATCGGTTTGCCTAATGATGATACACAACACGTTGACTATGCAGTGAAAATCCCATGGATGTTAGGGTTGATTGCGACTCGCTCTTTGGACGAAGAAGTCAAAGGGCTTGATCAGATTCGTGACACCCATCGTGAAAAAATCATTGAAGGGGCGAAAGCGTACGTTTTATTGAGTGATATTCGAAATGGTACGGCGACTGCAGCTGAGCAAGCGATCTTCGAGCAAACCAAAGAATACTTAGGCTATGGCATGTTATTAGAGCCATTTACCGATAAATTACAAAACATATCACCAGAGAATATAGAGCAAGCCGTGGATTATAGTATTCCACCTGTCGCACCTTTATTTTGGAGTTTTCGGATCATGGTGGGTGCAGGATTTGCGATGCTTGTGATCTTTGGACTCGCGTTTTATTACAGTGCCAAACAACATACTCCAAAACCGCGTTGGTTATTAAAAACCGCCTTGTTTGCCTTACCGCTTCCTTGGATAGCCTCCGAAGCGGGTTGGTTTGTTGCTGAGTTCGGGCGTCAACCTTGGTCGATAGCAGAGATATTACCCGTGCACGCCTCGGCGTCTAACTTATCGGTTAGTGATGTGGTGTTTACCTTGGTAGGCTACTCATCGTTTTATTTGGTGATGTTTATAATCGCGTTTTATCTGATGCAAAAATTTGCACGGATGGGGCCTTCAGCGTATGCCAAGCAACAAGCTGAAGAAGCTGCCATGTTAGCGCCGGTGTTAGCACCGATGACAGATCCTCAAGGAGTTAAATAATGATTGATTATGAATTTTTACGCCTCGTATGGTGGGTGTTAGTCGGTATCCTTTTAATCGGATTTGCGGTTACCGATGGCTTTGATTTAGGGGTCGGCGCATTATTGACCTTAGTCGGTAAAGACGACGCTGAACGCCGTGTGATGATCAATACTATTGGGCCACATTGGGATGGCAATCAGGTCTGGTTTATTACCGCTGGTGGCGCTATTTTTGCTGCGTGGCCAATGGTCTATGCGACTGCTTTTTCAGGATTTTATCTTGCGCTAGCAATCACGTTAATCGCATTATGGATGAGACCGTTAGGCTTTGATTACCGCGGAAAATTAACGAATCCAACCTGGCGTAAATCATGGGATTGGGCATTGTTTGCGGGAGGCTTGATCCCCGCGCTCATTTTTGGTGTTGCATTTGGTAACTTGTTTTTAGGCGTACCCTATTCAGTTGATGATACATTACGTTCAACTTACCATGGTTCATTCTTTGGTTTATTGACGCCATTTGCTTTACTCAGTGGCTTGGTCTCTGTCGGCATGTTATTGACCCATGGCGCAGCGTGGTTGCAAATGAAAACAACCGATAACTTACAAGTTAAAGCTCGCTCCGTAAGCGCTAAATTATCCTTAGTCACGATGGCATTATTTGCCATCTGTGGAGTGTATCTAGCATGGGGCGTGGATGGTATGGTGATTACTTCGGTTATTGATACCAGTGCTACCTCAAATCCGGTGACTAAAACGGTCGTGATGGAGAGCGGTGCATGGTTACGCAACTATAGTTTGTACTCTTGGATGATGGTGGCACCGATTATTGCTTTTGCTGGTGGTGCGTTATGCTGGATGGCGTCTCGCAAAGGCAATGCATGGTTGGCGTTTGTGGGCAGTGCTAGTCAGATCACTGGTGTGATATTGACTGCTGGGTTTTCATTATTTCCATTTATTTTACCCAGTACCACTATGCCCAATGCGAGTTTAACGCTGTGGGATGCCAGCTCAAGTGAATTGACATTACAGACCATGTTTGTCGTTGCGTGTATTTTTGTCCCGATTGTATTAGGTTATACATTATATGGTTTTTGGGTAATGCGAGGTCGTATTAGTACTCAAGATCTCAATCAATCTCATACAATTTATTAGGAGTTATTATGTGGTATTTTGCTTGGATATTAGGTGTGTTACTCGCGTGTTCTTTTGGCATTATTAATGCCATGTGGTTAGAAGCCAATGATAATATGGACGAAGAATAGTCCTCGATGAAGTTGTCCCAAGATTGGTTAGTTAAGCAAAGTGTCGAACAACGACCGGCTTTGCTTGTTGTACTGCTGCTCCAGTGTGCCTATATTGCATGTAAAATAGGTGTGCTTTGGGCGCTCGCGGTAGGTTTTGACGCGCTATTAATTCAACATCAGTCATTGAGTGTTGAAACTCTCAAAATCCTGTTAGTGAGTAGTATTGGGATGAGTGTTGCGTATGCCGTGTTAGCACAAGTGCGAATGCGGTTAAAAATGACCTATCAACTGTCGATTCATCAGCAACTTAGTAAGGTGCTGGCTCAAGCAAGTCAGCATCAGATCCGTGCTCAAAGTATGTATTCGTGGCAGCAAGTCTGGTTACAGCATATTCCAACTGTCGCCAATTACCTATTCGATTTTGTCGTACAAAAATGGCTTTCAGCGTTAGTTCCCTTGGTGCTGCTTGTGATCATTACATCAATCAATTGGTTAATTGGTGTGGCGTTGATTTTAACATTGCCTCTATTACCCATATTTATGATCTTGGTTGGCAAAGGTACGGCAAACCGTCATCAAGCTCACTTTCAAGCGTTGGCCGATCTCGGCACTTTGTTTGCTGATCGCTTGAGAAATAGTAAATTGTTAGCACAATTTCAGCAGCACGATACCCAAGCTAAAATATTAGATAAAGCCAGTGCCGCTTATAATATTAAAACCATGCATGTCTTAACACTCGCCTTTGTATCTAGTTCGCTGCTCGATTTTTTTAGCACATTATCGATCGCAATTATTGCAGTATATATTGGTTTTTCGTTACTGGGCGAAATCGATTTTGGGATCAGCATCCAGTTTGTCGATGGTATGTTCATCCTGTTAGTCGTGCCATTATTGTTCGCGGAGTTAAAACGGCTCGGTCAGCTATATCATCAAAAAGAAGCGGCAGTTGCTGCGAGTGGTGTGGTCCAAGAGCTCATCACCCCTCCCAACGAAGAGAAGGATGCCTCTAATAAATCAGTGTTGACGGCAATACACAGAGTGGCTGTATTGATGGTGTCCGAAAGCCCAAGGAAAAAAAACTGGATCGCCTTGACTGGACCATCGGGAGCGGGCAAGACGCGCTTATTACAAGGTATGCTTGAACGGCTATTAAATACCCCGCTGTTACACCAATCTACAGTGGCTATGCTAACTCAAGAGTCCGTTATTTTACCCGGTTCAATTCGTGAAAATGTCTGTCTTGATCGCGAATATCCCACTGCCGAGATTATTCATGTATTGACCCAAGTTGGCTTAGCGGAATGGTTGTTGCAACAACCACAGGGGCTAGCGACATTGATGGGCGATTATCCGCCATTATCTGGCGGTGAAGCGCGACGGTTAGCATTGGCTCGAGTCATGTTGTTAGATGTGGATATTGTTATGTTAGATGAACCGACTGCTTTTTTAACGGCACAACTTCATACTGAAATTAGCACACTTATTCATAATGTCTTGCAAGACAAACATGTGATTTGGGTTTCCCATAAAGGCTTACCGGCAACATGGTTCAATGAACAATGGCGAATTGATGACTGCGGAGAGTTAAGCTTATGACTGATCGTTTGACTAGGCCTTGGTTTAGTTTTGGTATTGGTGTGATCCATCAGATCGCAGGATTGTTATTAGTTATTTTTGCAACGTGGTTTTTGGCCGCGTGCGCGACGGCAACAGTGGGCTTTAATTATATGCTACCTGCGGTCGCAATCCGTGCGTTAGCGTTAACACGCATTGCTTCGGGTTATGGACATTTATGGTGGGGACATCAACGATTATTTGTTCGTCTACGACAAACGCGATCGGCATTGTTTGCACGGTTAAAAAACACCATTTTAACCGGCAATGCTGAACTCGAAACTCAGTTAGAGCAAGACACCTTATCAGTTGCGGGAGCATGGGTTAATTGGTTAGTTCAGCATGCTTCTGTGGTACTAGGCTTACTCCTATGTCAGGTGATTATTATTATATTTACACCTCATGATGCGCTTATTTGGGGGGGCTTTGCACTTACGCTGTCATTAGTGTGGGCGATGTTATTATGGCAATCTCACGCGGTGGTCAGGGCATTGGTCAGCACTCAAACTGCCCTGCGAAACAATATTAATCATACCTTAAATAGTGCGAGTTTATGGCATTTATACGCCCAAGTTCCGACTATTAGCCCTGCTCGATATTGGCAAGTGTATTTCCAATTACAAGGACAGGTGCAGCGTGGAATTGTGTTTTTGTTAGTACTGACGAGCGCGGGCTTAGTGTATACGCTGACACATATACCCGAAGATATGCTAGGTAACGCCTTATTGGTAATTCCATCTGTGATTTTTTTGTCGGCTCAAGATTGGGCGGTGGTTGGGTTTCAAGCACAACCTGAATTATTGACCTTTCAACAAAGCCAGCAGCGGTTACAACAGACTCCTGGCGTAGTGTTGAAGCCAGATGGCAATAACGAGTTATCAGCGGATAGAATACAATCCATCCAATGGTCCAATATTAGCTTGCCATTTAGACAGAAAACTTGCCCCAATATTCAAATCAAGATAGGTATGCCTCTTTGGATCACGGGTTCATCTGGTGTTGGCAAGTCTAGTTTATTAGAGATTATGCAAGGAATGTATCCAAAATTTGCGCTATGTCAAATAAATGGACATCAACGGCATGATGGCTTTCACAATAGTTGGCAATTAGTCCAACAGCATCCTACACT
>DBBN01000084.1:16379-21030 GCA_002292215.1 Glaciecola sp. UBA983
AAATTTTATGTGCGGTCGGTTTGAATAAATTGACCAATCAAATTAATAGTTGGATTGGCGGTAGTGCTCGGCAGTTATCTGGTGGTGAAATAAAGCGCTTTGCGCTAGCACGAGCCTTGTTACGTCAACCAGAAGTATTATTAATTGATGAGCCTTTTGAAGGACTGGACAGTCATAACCAAATGCGTATATTTGCATTAATTAGTGATTACGCGACACATCATTGTGTCGTCATCGCCACTCATTTGTTTCCTGTGAATGTTGATCAAGGTTTAACGTTAAATTTAGATGACGTTATATAACCAGCAATGCGTGGAGCATTATAATGAAACAAGATTTCTTTGACTTTCCAAAATTGGTTGAATCGACCCATTCACCAGCTAAAATCCATTATCAAATTGGTGAATTTCAAACACAACCATCTTGTGCGTTAGTCATTCCTACTAATTGTGATGGGGTTGCGACATTAGGTATGCTCGCAGATATGAATGCACGTTTTGCCTATAATCAGCAAATTTATCAAGCTGCTTGTGCTAATCATTCAGTGCGCATTGGTGAAGTGTTATCGGTAAAAAACCCACAAGGACCCCCTTTGGAACCCTATTTCATTATTAACGCAGCCGTCAAACGCCATTGGGACGATGAGTTAACGCTGGAAAATCTCGCTGAAGCACTAGAAGCCTTAGTCGTGGAGGTGGATCGCTTGGGATTGAGTTGTGTGTCTTTACCCGTGTGGGATAACAAAACAACATTGCCGTTTAAGGCGGTCAACGACCTATTTGAATCGATATTACTTAAATTACCCTATGTTGAATGGCATATTTTTACGCAAAAACAATGCTTTGAAGAAACTAACGACTGATTTCCATTGGTCGTTACTTAAATTCCTGTATCATTGCACCTATGAGCATCGATACATTACCTATTCATTCTGTTTTACCTCAGCTGCATGCGCTATTAACTGCGCATCCGTCAGTGATCCTAGCCGCTCAACCGGGTGCGGGAAAATCCACCCAAGTACCATTAGCACTATTACATTCACCTTGGCTGAATGCGAGCGATACGATACTGATCCTTGAACCACGTCGTGTCGCTGTTAAAGCGATTGCACAATACTTAGCACAACAGCTTGGTGAGCCGGTGGGGCAGACGATTGGCTATCAAATTCGCAATGAGAGTAAGCGTTCTCGTTATACCCGTATCGAAGTTATTACCGAAGGTATCTTAACTCGTCGGCTGCAAGCGGATCCTGAATTAAACGGTGTAGGTTTGGTGATCTTTGATGAGTTTCATGAGCGAGCATTACATGCTGATTTAGCATTGTTGTTGTGCCAAGAGGTACAGCAAAGCTTACGCGATGATTTGCGCATATTAGTGATGTCGGCGACGATGGATACGCAAGCGGTGTCTAGCTATCTGGATGGGGCACCGGTGCTTGAATGTCCTGGGCGAAGTTACCCTGTAATGATCTCCCATTTTACGCCACGTTTGCCAGCGAATAGTCGACATGGCAATAGTATTCAACGCAGGTCTAACCGAGATATCGCTGCCCAAGTGACGCAAGCTGTAGAGCATGTGTTGTTGGATAATAATGTGTTTGGCCAAGGTGAACAAAGCGGCCTTAAGGGAGATATATTAGTTTTTTTACCTAGCCAAGGGGCAATTCAACAATGTGTGTCAGCTCTGACCTCTGTCATCAAGCAATGCGCTAAACCTCCTCAAGTGTATGCACTGTATGGCGCTATGCCTTTAGCCCAACAAGAGGCCATTATTCGTCCGGATCCGAACATAACGGGTCAACGTATTATTCTGGCGACTAATATTGCAGAAACGAGTGTGACGATCCCCAATGTGACCTGTGTTATTGATACTGGGTTAGAAAAAATCTCGGTGTTTGATGTTAAAAGCGGGTTATCAAAATTAGTATCGCAGCGGATTGCCAAATCGTCAGCGGATCAACGTGCTGGAAGAGCCGGTCGAGTGCAAGCGGGGTATTGTCTTCGCTTGTGGACGGAGTCCCAGCATAATTCATTATCAGATTTTGCCCCGTTGGCAATCATGCACACGGATTTGTCGGCATTAGTCTTAGATTTAAGTGCGTGGGGCATTTTGGATGCGACCCAAGCCAATTGGTTAGATGCACCTCCTGCAAAACATGTTGAACAAGCGCATGCGTTAAACCAATCAATTGGCGCGCAGTTAGCCAATGGGCAGATTAGTCCACAAGGACAACGAGTTTTAGGATTGGGTATCGAGCCTCGTTTAGGCGCAATGATATTGCATGATCAAGCGCCTAATATGCAGGCACTCGCCTGTGTGATTGCAGCATTATTATCGGAGCGAGATATTGCTCGTGATCCGGCTTTTGCCAGCCAGTCGTTAGGTGTCGATTTGCTCGCTCGGGTGCGCTTGGTGTTAGCTGCAAGTCGAACGGATAAAGCTACAGGTACCTTATATCAGGTACTGCAGTTGGCGCAACGTTGGTATCGAGCTGTTCGGGCAACTGAGCAATCATCAGCAAATATGAACGACCCATGCTTGACTCTTCAATCAAGCCTTGATCAGGTTACAGATATTGAACACCGTATAGCTCGTTTGTGTGCCGCGGCTTTTGCTGATCGCATTGCGAAACGCCGAGATCCCGACGGTCAAAAACACGGTAAAAATCAAGTTTCAGGAAATAACATCGGATTTACGTTAGCGAATGGCCGCGGTGTCAGTATGTTTGATGATGAACCTCTAGCTCAATCTCCTTGGTGCGTGGTCGTCGATTGTGATGGACAAAATACAGATGGCCGGGTGTATTTGGCGGTCAGCATAACGTTGGCTATCATCCATGAGTTACCACAAGTAAACAGCCGCAATACTTATCGTTATGCACCTGAAAGTAACAAACTGATTGCGCGAAAACAAACCTGTATCGGCCAGCTAGTGCTCCAAGAAACACCGATAAAAAATATCCCTGAAGCTGATCGCTTACAGTGTTTTACCGATGTGATCAAAGCGCAAGGACTAGGATTTTTAGCATGGGATAAACAGTGTGAAAACTGGCTGCACCGAGTGAGTTGGTTAGCGCAGTTATGCCCTGATGAGTTACCGCTGGTTTCACACGAGACATTACTCGATACGTTAGATGAGTGGTTGTTGCCTTATTGTGCAAATATTAAATCGATAGGTCAGCTACAAGCGTTTATACTCAAGCCGGTGTTGCAGGCAATACTGAATTACCAACAACAACAATTTCTTGAGGCACATGCGCCTACCCATTATACAACGCCCAATGGACAGCAGATTGCGATTACCTATAGCGCACATCAAGCGCCGTCTGTACATGTTATTTTGCAAGAAATGTTCGGTCAGTTGAGTTCGCCTTTACTGGCGCAGGGACAAGTACCGTTGTGTTTTACACTGTTGTCTCCTGCGCGAAGAGCATTGCAAACGACAAGTGACTTAGCGCATTTTTGGCGACATTCTTATTTTGATGTGCGCAAAGATATGAAAGGGCGCTATCCGAAACATCGCTGGCCTGAAGAGCCATTACTTGCGAGTCCTGGGCGTTCGATGAAGCCTAAAAAAGCGTAATGAATAGGCACACTAAATGATAATGATGATCATTATCAAGATTTTTGTTGTGCACAGTACTTTTCTTGAAGTAAAAATATGATCTAGCGCAAGCTTTGTATCGATACACTTTCAATATCTCTCATTCCCACCTAATTTTAATAATGAAGCCTATTATTATTATTGTGAGAAACCAATGAAAAATTTCCCAGAACATTACAAAGAACTTAACACATGGATGGAGCAATTAGGGCTAGAAATCCCTGACGTTATGCATGGGTTTGGTGCCCTGCATGCATCAAGCCTGAAAGACGGAGCGCTAAATAGCAAAACTAAAGAGTTAATTGCGTTAGGTATTGCCATCACCGTGAGATGTGATGGGTGTATTTCTTTTCATGTTCATGATGCGATGCAAGCAGGGGCGAGTAAAGAAGAGATTGCCGAAACCGTTTCTGTTGCCATTTTGATGGGCGGGGGACCTTCTGTGGTATATGGCATTGAAGCGATGCAAGCAGTAAGTCAGTTCGCAGCGTTAGATTTATAACTACATAACCCATTGTGGTATTATTATCGCTACTGTTGATATTCAGCGACGATTTTTCTGAGGAATTTTATGACGGATATGCCAATACAAATAGTGTGTGCCCATTGTGGCACCAAAAATCGCTTACCCAGAGAAAAGCTCAATGATGAACCTCGGTGTGGTAAATGTCGTGAAATGGTTCTTTCCACGAGCCCTATCGAAGGTACGGATAATAATCTAAATCGCTATGTGACGGACAATGGCCTGCCGGTGGTTGTTGATTTTTGGGCACCTTGGTGTGGTCCTTGCAAACAATTTGCGCCGACTTTTGCTCAAGTCGCTGCTGAGATGTCGACTAAAGCGTGCTTTGTAAAATTAGACACAGAGCAACAGCAACATACGGCAAGCCGATATGCGATAAGGTCGATTCCGACATTAATGATCTTTCATCACGGTAAAGAAATTGCACGGATGTCTGGCGCGTTACCTAAACCACAGTTTATGCAGTGGTTAGCGCAACATTTGTAAGGAAATGAACCGTTGAGTGAGAATCTAAAAGAGTTGATC
>DBBN01000084.1:21118-23705 GCA_002292215.1 Glaciecola sp. UBA983
TTGTATTACCAAGGGGCGAATGTACTGCTAGATGAAGACGATTTCTATCAATTAATGTGGGCATATCTCACTAAATGTGCAGAACAACACGTGGTGCATACCGAAATCATGTTTGATCCTCAAACTCATACTGAGCGGGGGATTGATTTTTCGGTATTTATGGTGGGGTTTGCACGTGCCATAGAGCAAGCTAAAGCACAGTTAGGGATCTCTGTTTATTTAATCATGTCGTTTTTGCGTCATCTGGATGAAGCGAGTGCTATCGACACGTTAGTTGCCGCCAAACCGTATTATTCAATGATTAAAGCTGTTGGCTTAGATAGTTCTGAATTAGGCAATCCTCCGGAGAAATTTAAGAAAGTATTTGCTCAAGCTAAAGCCTTGGGTTTTAAGTTAGTGGCTCATGCTGGTGAGGAAGGTCCACCAGAATACATTTGGCAAGCATTGCAAATACTCAATGTTGATCGAATCGATCATGGTGTACGCAGCCAAGAAGATCCGGTGTTAATGGAATATCTTCGCGATAAGCAGATCCCATTAACTGTATGTCCATTAAGTAATGTCAAACTATGCGTGGTTGATGATTTGGTTGAACATAATATTTTAGCGTTATTAGCGCAAGGTTTATTGGTGACGGTTAACTCAGATGATCCGTCTTATTTCGGTGGTTACATGAATGAAAATTTTATCGCATTATTAGACAAATTAAACCTAACCCGTGCTGAGATTGTGCAATTAATTAGCAATAGCTTACAGGCGAGCTTTTTACCCGAAGCTGACAAACGAGAATGGATCGAGAAGATCCAAGGTTAATATATGCGATGAAGAATACACCTTGAGGATATAGCCAAGTTTCCCTACAATAGCGCTCAATTAATTTATTCAAGGTTATCCACATGAGTGACTCACAATCGTTACCGGCTTTGCCAGATCGTTTATCTACAAATCCTCGCAGCCCACATTATATTGAAGCGGTATTTCAAAGTGATATCGGTATTACGCTAAATGGCAGAGAGCATAACAATGTCGACGAGTATTGTATCAGTGAAAACTGGATCAAAGTGCCATCACCCAAAGCGCTTGACCGTCGTGGCCAACCAATGTTGATTAAGCTTAAAGGGACGGTTGAAGCGTTTTATAAATAAACGCTGATACTTACTAATATGCATTCCTCCAAGAATCAACCGATTCATACTTATAGCGCACTAGAGGAAAAACTCAATGCGCTGAGTCATCTGATTGGCTGGATATTGGCTATTTTTGGCACTATTGCCTTAATATTAAAAAGCCAAACCTGGTTTGAAAACCTGTCATCGCTGGTGTTTGGTAGCTCGATGATCCTATTGTTTGGTGCTTCTACGCTCTATCATTGGGTTGATGATATGCAGTGGAAAGCAATACTGAAACGAGCGGATCATATTGCAATTTATTTATTAATCGCCGGCTCGTATACGCCATTTCTGTTAGTCTCCTTGGATGGCTGGGTGTCTACTGCTAGTATCATTAGCATCTGGAGCATTGCGCTGTTGGGCGTGTTATTTAAAACACTTTTTCATAATCAATACCCCAAACTGGCTATCGGTACTTATGCTGTTATGGGCTGGTTAGCGTTAGTGATCATCGTCCCTATATATAATGCGTTGCCATTCATGGGCTTTGCTTTGCTGTTTTTAGGCGGCTTGTCTTACAGTCTGGGCATCCCTTTTTATATGGCCAAACAAAAGCAATTTACGCATGCGATATGGCATGTCTTTGTTTTATTAGGCGCGGGATGTCATTTTTATGCTATTTATGGGTATGTCATTACGTAATTAATTTGGAGCAAATCGATGGCTGTCTGCACGATCAAAATGATAAGTCTATTTGCTGCGATATGGTTTACATCGATTGGGTATGCATCTGTCCTTGTTGACGATAACAACACTTCTGCGCCTCATACATCCCATTCATCCTCGCAGTCTGTCACGGGGATCACACTCCAAAAAATTACAGCACAAGTTGATTTGCGTATCTAGCGAGTGTCCAACAAGACTTAATCAGTGTCTATCATAACAAAAAAAACATCGCGTTGATTTATATGTCAATTACACACTGATGTTGCAAAAGTACTATTGACCAAACACGCTTTTAATCAGTTTGAGTACAAGTTTCAAGATGTTCAAACTTCTCAACAACTCATGTCTAGTTTCATTCTGAGTATGGACTGGATTTTGGTAGCGCGGATAAATGAATAAAAACGAAATGTTACATAACACCAAAGGCCATGACCTAATTGGTGATAGTCCACCCGTTAGCGGTAATTGGGTTCGCGGTTACAACGTGAACGCTATCACTCACTAGGTACTGGTTAATTAAACAACAGATGGTTTGCTTAAGTAAGCTCATGGAGAGCTGATTAGTGCGTAAAACAAACTAAACGGGTAATATTTCAACTAAAAAGAATAAATATCACTTTATTTGAATTTTATTACTATACTGTGTTGACGCGCAGAATTAAGTCTGTAAAATGCGCTCCTCGCTTGAGGGAACAGCAGCTAGTTGGCAACAACGAAGCCAGAGCCATCAAGTGTTTGAAGATGTTTTAGTT
>DBBN01000075.1 GCA_002292215.1 Glaciecola sp. UBA983
TCTGCACGGATTCGAGCGAATCAAAGCGCGTATTATTAAAGCTGTTGAGATAAAGTTTGAAAGACTTTGATTCGATAATATTCAGCGAATCAAATGGCACATAGCAGCGTAAAATAGCGACTTGAGGCATTCCATTTTTGTTTAGCCAGGATAATTCATAACCATTCCAAATGTCATTCCCAGTAAACGGTAATGTATTGCTCAAACCAATCATATCGCGGTTTAACGTCCGTGGAACGGGTTGGAGCTGCTTCGGGTCATATTGATGTGAATAACTCACCGTTTTGCCTAAGGCTAATTCGGCTAATTCAACTTTATTATGGTAATCTTGGCTCATGACAAAACGGGGTAAGTTAACATACTCTTATTCTACCTAAAAATGACTACAAGGTGTTGAACTATATGCAATCTCAGTGGCAAAAATTTGTAGAGCGGTATGCTCAGTCTGTCAAGTTAAGCACACAGTACGATCCCGAATGGCCTTCGGCATGTCTCATTGACGATGTGAGTACGTTGACTGAAGGGGATGTCGTAACGTGGAGTCCTGTCGCGCGACCATTGAATGCGATGACTGAGTTTACCGATGCATTAGGCATTACATTACCGCCATCGCTCAACGACTATTATACCGCTTTTTATGCTGACCATTTAACGGTTAATTTAGCCCAAGGTGATATTTCGTTATTACAAGCTTGGAATGCGGATGATTTTGCTCGTTGGCAAGAAAACCTCATCGGGCATGTATTGATGAAGCGTCGTTTAAAACAAGCTGAAACGTTATTTATTGGATTACCTTCAAATGATGATTATTTGATCAGTGTGTTGCTCAGTACCGGAGAAGTCGTCTTAGAGCCTGTAGGTAAACCTCCACAAGACATTATAGCATCGGATATGAATCAGTTCATCGCGTTATGCCATGACAGTATCAGTTAGCCTTTAATGCGGCCTTAAGTTGAGTTACTTGTTCCTGTAATTCAGTAATACTTTCCTGCTGGGATAACACCATTTGTATTAGACTCGCTAAATCCTTCGGTGCAGCGGGTGTTTTTGTTTGGTTCTTAACGTCATTGGATTCGTTGGTCTGAATCATTTCTGGTGCCCGTTCTCCTCCTTTATAAGCATTAATACTTTTAATCACAGCTGGCAAAGGCAGGCTTGACGTTGCCTTCGCTTTAACTAGCCCGACTGAAATCGGCAGGGAGCTGGCGTCAAGTTGGGCGCAGATTTGCAATATATGTTGATGTGTGGAATGTTTCATAAAACCTATTATTTGGTTAATCTGACTAAAAAAAAGCATTTATCGCCATGCTTCGCTTCAGGTGTAAAGTATAATGTTTAATATAATCAATTGGTTATGATTTTATTTTAGCTGGCACGGCAATTGTAATGATAATAGTAACCGTTTAACGAAAAATATAATAGTGACATATACAAGGAAACCAATATGCGCCTCAACAAAAAAATTCAAGTCATTTCTTTAGCCTCTTTATTAATGGTCTCACTAAGCGGTTGCGTTATCGCGATTGGCGATGATGACTATAATAATGACAGCCAGCATAGTAATTGGGAGTCGCGTGAAAAAAATAACCGTGCTCACATACAAAGCATGGTTATTGGTGCTAGTTATTTAGATATTACTAATAAAATGGGGATCGCTGATTTTAATGAAGTACTTAGTGGTAACGCAAATAACTACCAAGTTTTGTATTATCGCACGCAACGTCAAGACAGTGATGGCATTACCAGCAAAGACGAATGCACACCGTTAGTGTTTAGTAATGGTGAATTAATTGGTTGGGGAATGAGTTTCGTCCAGAGCTTATAGCCAATTAGCGGGTCTTTTACTGATTTAACATAAACGATGATAGATCTTTTTACTTACTAAACGAGTTATATAGTTTACACTTAGTTGTAAATGGTTTGTTAATAATAAAAGGTCTATACATGCAAGCATCTACCGTAGAATATACGCCAGAACAACTCGACTTTGAGGTCAAATATTTATCAGCTTCTGATCTCAAAGTTGCAGCTTCCATCTTATATAACGCTTATTTTGATGACCCTCTGTTTTGTCATATCTTTAAAAAAGATGATGAAGGGTATGAGGTTCGTCTTCGCGGGGCAATTCGCGAAGAGCTCAATACCTATTGGGAGGCAAAGCAGCCTCTCTTAGGTGTCTATAAAAATGGCTCATTAGTTGCTGCAACCTGTTTAATTAATCCTGATCCTGAATTTGGTAATAGCCGCTATTGGCATTGGCGCCTAAAAATGTTGTTAACGGCAGGTTTTTTAGGAACACAACAATTTCTTGAGAAAGAAAAATTGGTTAGAGCGCATTTACCTGCGCAAAAATGTCACATGATATCGTTCATCGGTGTCCATCCCAGTATGCAAGATCAAGGTATAGGTCGTATTTTAATTGCTGCAATTAACGAAGTGGTGGATGCGATCGAAGATTCTGAAGGTGTTGGTGTGTTTGTGACAATAGAAAAATGCCTGTCGTTCTTTAATGATAGTGGATTTGAATTAATTGAAAAGTTAGAAACCGCCAATATAAAAGGTCAAATTTTGTACAAAAAGAAACACGGCTAGTAATTAACAACCTACATTGAATGTAAGATATATCTAACTTTGATGTAGGTTAATTATACATAACTTATCCACAGATTACTCACAGCTTATACATCCATATGTTTTTAATGGCTTTTTTTGAATCAATTCTAATGTTAATAAAAGGTTGATGTGATTATTTCACTTTTATAGGTGCAAGGATCCAGAGAAAAGGTAATATTTATCTCGTCACAGGGAAACACGACATATCAGGATGATAAGTAAGGTTTAATGGACAAGGTCATACGACCAATACTTGCGCATGGATGGTGAGTGAAAAAGGATTAAGGGATAAGGATTTCGAGCAAGATGCTCGGTATGGAACAACTCCAGGATGGAGGTAGGTCGCAGTATGGATGTGCGGCTTCTTATGGAGTAATAAGGGAAAGGGACCCGCGCAAGGATCTCGCGGCCAACTTAGGATGAGTTGGATAAAAAGGAAAGGGGCGTATACGGATATTAATCGGGATGATTATAGTAGCAAAGGATCGCTGAGAAGGAAGCTCAAAACAATCAGAAAAGGGTAGCGTAGAAAGCGTTACCCTTTTTTTTGTCTTAGTCAGGCACTCGATAAACCGGTAAATCTATACTGCGTAACTTGCCTTTATAGATACTGATAACCCCTTCATATACCACATCATTGGCTGTAGAAAACTCCATCGTATAATCAAACTGAAACCGTCGTTGTTCTGGACTTTCTTGCCAATGAATTTGACGGCGAGCAACACTCACAAATACAAGTTGGTGTTTACTGCAATATTGCAGTGCACTATTGCGCGCAAGCTCTGCGTAGTCGCGCACTCGCCAAAACGACGCGGCTAACGCAATAATCATAACCGTAATTAAAATATCTAATAATGTCATTTTAAATCCTCTTAACGAGCCTGTTGTAACGTAGCTATTTTAGTTTTACATAGCTGGGACAGTGAATCGCTCTGTATGGCTTGTAATATATAAATACGACATTGTGGGACTTGAACTATATCAGAAAAGAGTCCTTGAAATAATACATCATCATGCAGTGCGCATTTTTCTAAAAACACTTTAGCCCGCTCAATATCTGCAAACAGCCGCATATGGCGAGCGGCAATCAGGATGAGTAAGTCTGCATTTAAATAAGCCCGTTGTAGTAATGGCTGAAGCACTTTTAATACGATGGCTTCAGGCGCTTGTGCTAACGCCCGAAGACTGGCAATCATATGGATATCATTGTTTTGTTTGGTCGCGGCGTCCCAATGATGTTTGATTAACATCGCCAAGGGTTTATTGATTACGTAATTCTCTAAACTACTTAAAACGGCTGTTTGAAATGACGGTGCAAGTTGTTGCCATTGCATTGATAGTGCAGCAAACAGCATAGGATCAGACAAACGCGCGACATAATCTGCGACTCCTTGCACAGATAATAGTTGCCAATCATGTTCGGCTGGCGCATGGATATATTCACCGACCGCTTGAAATCCTTGTCCTGGTTTAGCCCCGACTAATGCCTTTGCTTTGGCATTAAAATCAGCGAGTTGTTGTTGGTTAGGCACAAAGGTGTACGGGTTATCGCCTAATTGACCTTGTTGCTTTTCGGTATGTTCAAGTTGTGCACCTAAGGCGTTGACAACTTTTTCCAAGAACACATTGCGTGCGGCTTGGTTTAGTAAACCGCGCTCATCAAGGGGGAGTTTGATAAACCAAATATAATGTTGAGATGAGCGTTGTTCCGCCCAAAAAATACATCCCAACCACATATGTTGTTGACGTGGATACGGAGCAGGAGCCCGTTGCTGTTCTATATCAGCAAACTGTTCAGGAGTGATCTCACGAAAACCTCGGCCCATATCGATAAATTTATATTGCGATTGGGAGGCATCTAAAAATTCTTGGATTGAATTGATGGTATTTGCTGACATAAAAACCTGAGCTCTGGCGAATTTGTCCGTATAATACAGCAAGACGATTTTAAGACCTAGTGTGATATGACCGAAGCAGCCCCAATCTTACCCATTATTTATCAAGACGAATATTTAATAGCGGTGAATAAACCCAGTGGTTTATTGGTCCATCGTAGTATGATTGACCGCCATGAAACCCAATTTGCCATGCAAATAGTGCGCGATATGATTGGCCAACATGTTTATACCGTGCACCGGTTAGATAAACCAACCTGCGGGGTACTAGTCTTTGCATTATCCAGTGAAGTTGCACGTTTATTAAACGAACAGTTCACGGCTAAAACAATTCAAAAAACGTATCATGCCTTATTACGTGGTTGGACACATGATCAACATATCGATTATGCGTTAAAAGAAAAACTCGATAAAATTGCCGATAAACATGCCCAACAAGATAAACCCGCGCAATCAGCACAGACAGATATGACAGTCTTACAAACTTACACTTATCCTGAGCCCGTAGGGAGATATCCTGCAGCGAGATTTTCATGGGTTGAACTAAATCCTGCTACGGGACGTAAACATCAACTACGTCGACATATGGCACATATCCGTCATCCTATTATGGGCGATACTACCCACGGAGATGGTAAACAAAACAAATTCATGCGTCAGACCTTTAAATATAATCATTTAGCCCTTATTAATAGTAAAATGATTTTTGAACATCCTATCACGCAGCAACAGCTTGAATTATCAGCACCTTTATCTGATGATTTAACCCAGTTGTTAGCGATCTTGAAACCTTATCAATGCGAGTAAAATAAAATATGGCAAATATCGGAATTATTGTCGGTTCAGTCTATGGCAATGCACAAAATGCAGCTGAAGAAGCCCAAACATTTTTAGCCAATCAAGGCCATGAAGTGGAATTGCATACCGACGCGGATATTAGTTTATTCAATGATCATGATAGTTTTTTGGTGGTGACATCAACAACGGGTGTGGGTGACGTACCGCCTAATTTAGAATTATTTTATGCTGATGCTAAAGACACATTCCCGTTAATTACAGGAAAGAAATTTGCAGTAATTGCCCTTGGTGATAGTTCTTATGGTGATTCTTATTGTGGTGCAGGGAAACAGATGTTTGAACTAATGAATGAATTGCAAGGTGAAGCGATTACTGATTTGGTTGAGATTGATGCAATGGAAACGTTTGAACCAGAAGCCGATGTACTTGCTTGGTTAGAAGAGCATCATAATAGCTTCTAATGTGACTATAAGATCTAATACTACGCGCTAAGTAAATACACTTAGCGCGTAGTAGGAATAATCTCGTTAAAACAGATTATTCAGCTTCGCGTAGTAGGGCATTGATACCGACTTTTGCACGTGTTTTTGCATCTACCTTTTTCACGATAACCGCAGCATATAAGCTGTAAGTACCACATTTGCTCGGTAGCGAGCCAGATACAACAACAGATCCTGCTGGCACACGTCCATAATGGACTTCACCCGTTTCACGGTCATAGATACGTGTGCTTTGACCAATGTAAACACCCATTGAAATAACCGCGCCTTCTTCAACGACGACCCCTTCAACAATTTCAGAGCGAGCACCGATAAAACAGTTATCTTCAATAATTGTTGGGTTAGCTTGAAGTGGCTCAAGTACCCCACCAATACCAACACCACCAGATAAATGTACGTTCTTACCAATTTGTGCACATGAGCCCACTGTGGCCCATGTATCAACCATAGTGCCTTCATCAACAAACGCGCCGATGTTTACGTATGATGGCATTAATACAACATTCTTACCGATAAAGGTACCAGTACGAACTGCCGCTGGTGGGACAACTCGCATGCCTTCTTTGGCAAAACGCTCCGCAGTATAATCGCTAAATTTTAATGGGACTTTGTCATAGAATTTGCTTTCTGCACCTTCGATGACATCGTTGTTGTAGCAACGGAAAAATAACAACACGGCTTTTTTGAGCCACTGATGGACAACCCACTCACCATCGATTTTTTCTGCGACGCGAGCTTGTCCGCTATTTAATAAATCAATTGCTTGGTTTACCGCATCTTTAATTTCGGCAGATGCTGTGCTTGGGGAAATGGTGTCACGTGCGTCAAAAGCACGTTCAATAATGGTTTTTAAATCACTCATAATGCTGTGTCAGTTTCCAGTTGATCGAGAGTTAAAGATATTTGCTTTTTTAAGGCAAGTTGTAATTCAGAGCTTAGCGCATGGTTGTGTTCATCACTTACAATGAATACATCTTCAGCACGTTCGCCGATAGTCGATATTTTAGCTAAACGTAATGTTAAGTTAAAATCGACAAATAAATGACCAATAGTCGCAAGTAAGCCAGGTGTATCAAGTGCCTCAAGTTCTATTAAGGTCGCATCATCGCTGGCAGAGAAAAAACGCACTTTAGTCGGTACATTGAGCTGTTTTAATTGACGTGAAAGTTTACGCGAATTAAGGTGTGTGCGCTCGGATTTATTTAATTGCGTTAATATCGCTTGTTCTATTTTATAGCATCGCTCGGTTGATGCAATTTTTTCGTTATCTTCATCCACGACCGTAATACTATCGAATACATAACCATCTGGCGTAATGGCGATATTAGCATCTAAAATAGATAAATTAGCGCTGTCTAATACTGATGCAATTTGGGCAAATACCGCAGGGCGATCGATCCCGTAGACTAATAACTCAGTGCCCGCTTTGGTGGTATGATTTGCCATCTTAATCAGCCACTCTTTAGAGGGGTTATGGATTAAAATTTGCTGCGTATGCCAAGCAATTTGTACCGGTTTGAATCGTGTGAAATAAGTTTGCTCTAACCGATCCCATACACTGTCAATGTCGGAGGGCTGGCATTGTGGAGAGAGAATCTCTCTAGCTTCAATTTTATGTTGCTCGGCACGTTCGTTGAATGTGACTTGGCACTGTAATCCGTTATCTAAGGCTTTTTGCGTTAAAATATAAAGTTCTTTAAGTAATGATGCTTTCCAATCATTCCACAAACTGTCATTGGTCGCTCGAATGTCTGCTAGGGTTAAGGCATAAAGTAAGTTTAGATGATTGTGGCTTTTTACAGCGCAAGCAAAATCAGTGATGACTTCAGGATCGTAGATATCACGTCGCTGAGCAACCACAGACATTAATAAATGCGACTCGACCAACCAGCTAATGACAGCTATGTCATCAGTGGATAAACCGTGTGCTGCACCGAAGGCAAAGACATCCGCTGCGCCTAACTTAGAATGATCCCCACCTCGTCCTTTAGCGATATCATGGAAAATACCAGCAATAAAAATCAACTCAGGTTTATCCAAATTTTGTACTATATTACTGCATCGCGGAAATGCATTACTTTCTTTATTAAAATAACCATGTAAGTTTTTGATTAAGCGATGGGTATGTTCATCCACCGTGTAGGCATGAAAGAGATCAAACTGCATCATGCCCACTATATTATCCCATTGTGGTAGGTAGGCTTGTAAGATCCCATGCAAGTGCATGACATTCCAACCAAAGCCGAAAAACTCGGGGCGGCGCATTAAACCCATGAACTCGGCTCGACATTCAGGGTATTCGACCCAATACTGATCAGAAAATTGACGACGAGCATTGCGAACCTGACGGATACACTCATAATCCAGCGCTTGGATATCTTGGTTATCCGCTAATAATGTTAAAAAACCAAAGATAGCAAGAGGATTGGCAAACACATTTTCATGACGTGGTGATATCGTACCGTCGCTCACCGAAAAATCGTCATTGAGCATGCGTCCAGAAGCAACCGACTGTTGTAGAATATCAAATTTAAAGCGTTGCAACAGCATGGTGTTCAACTCGGTCACTCGTCGAACCACACGGAAAAATGACTTCATCATGCGTTCAACTGCTTTTTTATCATCATCATTGTAACCCAATTTATGAGCTACATCAGCCTGATAATCAAACAATAAACGGTTTTCACTGCGTCCTGCAACTAAATGTAAAGCAAAGCGAATACGCCATAATTGGCGACGACAGTCGAGGAGTTCTTGATGTTCGGTTTCGGTAAAATAACCATGTCCGACTAATTCATAACCGTCATATTCTTGAAAGTGTTTTTTGGCCACCCAACCAATCGATTGAATGTCACGTAAACATCCAGGGTTTTCTTTGACATTAGGTTCTAGATTGTAAGATGTGCCATTAAATTTACTATGTCGTAGTTGCTGCTCTTCATATTTTGCCATGAAAAACGCTTTACTCGTCCATGTTTTTTCTCGGTTTACTTTAGTAATCATGGTATCAAATGTAGCTTTGCAACCTGTTAAACATCGTGCTTCAACGATGTTAGTAGCAATAGTAATATCATTTTTAGCTTGTTCAATGCATTCTTTAATACTTCGTACTGCAGAACCAACGTCGAGTTTGGCATCCCATAACAAAGTTAAAAATGCTGAAATTTTATCTGCCGCACCACGCGGTAAACCACGATGGCTAAGGATAAGTAAATCGACATCCGAATGCGGCTGAAGTTGACCTCGACCATAACCACCGACAGCGACAAGAGTCAGTTTTTTGTATTCGTGTAAACCCGCAAGTTGCCAAGCATGAGTGACCAGTGCGTCAACAAAATTAGAACGACCGATAACCAAATCATCCACTAGAGCAGTCGGAAAACTTTTTTCCATATAGGTGTAACAATCGTTAACTGCCTGTTTAAATGCAGCGACATTTTGAAGGGAATTAATTGTACGGACTTGATCAATCAAAGCGGCAAAGGACATAAGATATGTTTTAAATGATATTTAGCATGGTGCTAGATTAAACATAAACGGGGAAGGGTGCAATGCTACATAGGTAATAACATTGCACTTTGTCGTTATTAATTATAATTAAAACGATATTATTAAAAAGAGTTTAACTGTATGTTGATTTTATGTTGATTAAATCCGTCTTAAGCGTGTTCAATAATTTTAGGGATAGTTTCATCATCACGATGCGTTAAAATTTCCACGCCATTATCAGTCACTAACAATGTATGTTCCCATTGTGCTGACAAGCTACGATCTTTAGTAACTACGGTCCATTGATCTGGCAAAATTTTACTATTGCGTTTACCAGCATTGATCATTGGTTCTATAGTAAAACACATACCCGCTTCTAGTACATCACCTGTACCTGGTCGTCCATAATGCACAACTTGCGGCTCTTCATGAAAAGTCGCACCAATACCGTGACCACAAAATTCACGCACAATTGAATAATTATGTGCTTCGGCATGTTGTTGGATAATGTGCCCAATATCGCCGAGTGTTGTACCTGGTTTGACTATTTCAATTGCTTTATACAAGCATTCTTGAGTGACCTTGATTAATCGTTCAGTCAAAATAGAAGGCTTACCGACCACAAACATTTTCGAAGAATCACCATGGTAACCATCTTTAATGACGGTCACATCGATATTAACACTGTCACCGTCTTTGAGTTTTTTGTCACTAGGAATACCATGGCAAATTACGTGGTTAACTGACGTACATACCGATTTAGGGAATGGCGGGTGACCGTAATTTAACGGGGCCGGAATGCCCTCTTGCACGTCAACAATGTAGTTATGACAAATGGTATTGAGTTCATCGGTCGTCACGCCTTTAACAACATACTCACCAATCATATCTAATACTTGTGCAGCAAGTTTGCCTGCTACACGCATTTTTTGAATTTCATCAGGTGTTTTGATGATTGCGCCCACAGCACATCCTCGTTAATAAAATTTATCCCATTATTTTACATAAAAACCAGCCAATAACCAGTTTTTCCTTGATTTAAGAGCATCAAAATGATATAAAATGCGCCGCAATTTAAGATGATGGAAGTTAATTATCTTTGTTTGCAAATACCATCGGTTGTGCTCAGCCTTAGCGCTAGTAGCATGATCTAATTAAAACACACATACATCGACACTGACCTCGGGGTGTCCAAGTTAATAGCTGCTAAGGCAATGTTAATGCGGATCGAGCGAAGGGATGTATGGAGGCCTAACCCCAAATTTGAGGAAAAATATCATGGCAAATGTTTCTATGCGCGACATGCTACAAGCTGGCGTACACTTCGGTCACCAAACTCGTTATTGGAACCCAAAAATGAAGCCTTTCATTTTCGGTGCACGTAACAAAGTTCATATCATCAATCTTGAAAAAACCGTTCCTTTATTCAACAACGCGTTGAGCTATGTCTCTGGTGTTGCGTCTAAAAAAGGAAAAGTGTTATTTGTAGGTACTAAACGTGCTGCAAGTGATGCGGTTAAAGATGCAGCAATCAAGTGCGACCAATTCTACGTTAATAAGCGTTGGTTAGGTGGTATGTTGACTAACTGGAAAACAGTACGTCAATCAATCAAGCGTCTTAAAGACCTTGAACAGCAAAGCCAAGATGGTACGTTTGATAAACTTACCAAAAAAGAAGTACTAATGTTACAACGTGAAATGACTAAGCTTGAATCTAGCTTAGGTGGTATCAAAGACATGGGCGGTTTACCGGACGTAATCTTTGTTATCGATGCAGATCACGAGCACATTGCAGTCACTGAAGCTCGTAACTTGGGTATCCCAGTTGTGGGTGTAGTTGATACTAACTCTAACCCAGATGGTGTTGATTTCATCATTCCTGGTAATGACGATGCAATCCGTGCAGTACAGTTATACTTAAATGCAGCTGCTGATGCTGTTATTTCTGGTCGTAATCAAAACATCGAAGCGCAAGCTGAAGAAGAGTTTATTGAAGCGGCAGAATAAGTGTCTTGCGTTAGGTTGTTAACAGCCTAACGCAATTATTTTTTAGATTAAATTATTCGAGGAAAATATCATGGCAGTTACTGCAGCCCTGGTTAAAGAACTACGTGAGCGCACAGCCGCCGGTATGTTAGATTGTAAAAATGCGTTAGTTGAAGCCAATGGCGACATCGAACTAGCGATTGAAAATATGCGTAAATCTGGTCAAGCAAAGGCAGCTAAAAAAGCTGGCCGTATCGCTGCTGATGGTGTGATTTTAACTCACGTCGAAGCGGGTGTTGCGACTATGATGGAAGTTAACTGTGAAACTGATTTTGTTGCACGTGACGAAGGTTTTCTTGCATTTGGTAAAAAATTGCTTGCAGTAGCTGCAGCTAGCCAAATCAATGATATCGAAACATTAAACGCTGCTGAACTTGATGGTTCAACGGTACAAACTGTTCGCGATACGTTAGTCACTAAAATTGGTGAAAATATTTCTCCACGTCGTGTCATTAATGTATCGGGTGAAAACCTTGGCGCATATGTACATGGTGGTCGAATTGGTGTTATTGCTATCCTTACTGGTGGTGATGAAGAGCTTGCTAAAGACGTTGCTATGCACGTTGCTGCAGCCTGTCCACAGTTTGTTAAGCCTGAAGAAGTGCCAGCAGAAGTTGTTGCAAAAGAAAAAGAAATTCAAATCGACATCGCAATTCAGTCTGGTAAGCCAGCTGACATCGCAGAAAAAATGGTTTCTGGTCGTATGAAGAAATTCACTGGTGAAATCAGCTTGACAGGTCAGCCATTTGTTAAAGATCCATCACAAACTGTTGGTGAATTATTGGCAAGTAAAGGTGCTGATGTTGTTAATTTTATCCGCTTTGAAGTGGGTGAAGGTATAGAGAAAAAGACTGAAGATTTTGCTGCAGAAGTTGCGGCTCAATTGGAAGCTGCAAAGAAATAATTGCACTTGCATCTTTTTCATCCGAGCAACATCGGATACACTAAGAGCACTTCCTCTGGAGGTGCTTTTTTATATCTGTTTGATTTACCATAACAACTATTATAATCAATTGATTCGTCATATAGGAAAACAACAATGAGTATCGCCCCTAAATCAGCTTATCGTCGTATCTTACTCAAGCTCAGCGGAGAAGCCTTAATGGGTGACGGCGAGTTTGGTATTGACCCTAAAGTACTTGAACGAATGGCTCAAGAGATTAAAGAGTTAATTGAAATGGGAGTCGAAGTTGGACTCGTTATCGGTGGTGGTAACTTATTTCGTGGTGAAGGATTAGCCAATGCGGGTATGAACCGTGTAGTTGGCGACCATATGGGCATGTTAGCAACGGTGATGAATGGTTTAGCTATGCGTGATGCGTTACATCGTGCATTTGTGAATGCGCGATTAATGTCAGCCATTCCTTTGAATGGAGTGTGTGATGCATACAATTGGGCAGAGGCAATCAGTTCATTAAAAACGGGCCGTGTAGTTATTTTTGCTGCTGGCACCGGTAACCCATTTTTTACCACTGACTCAGCAGCATGTTTGCGTGGTATCGAAATTGAAGCTGATGCAGTATTAAAAGCAACCAAAGTGGATGGCGTATTTACTTCTGACCCAGCCAAAGATCCAGATGCTCAGTTAATCAAAAAGATAACCTACCAAGAAGTATTAGAAAAAGAATTAAAGGTCATGGATTTATCGGCATTTACGTTAGCCCGTGACCATTCATTACCCATTCGTGTATTTAATATGAATACACCAGGGACGTTAAAGCAAGTTGTATTAGGTAATGACGTAGGTACACTTATTACACATGCTGAAAAATTAAAAGATTAGGAAACACACTCATGATTGATGAAATTGAATTAGACGCACAAGATCGTATGGAAAAAAGCTTAGGTGCATTAAAATCACAATTAGCTAAAATCCGCACAGGCCGAGCTCACCCAAGCTTGTTAGACAGTATTGTCGTGTCTTATTATGGTTCAGATACGCCGCTTAAACAGTTAGCGAATATTATTGCCGAAGACAGCCGTACGTTAGCATTATCAGTGTTTGATAAATCAGCGATTCAAGCTGTTGAAAAAGCGATTATGTCGTCAGACTTAGGTTTAAACCCAATGAGTGCAGGTGGTGCGATCCGTATTCCATTACCCCCACTTACTGAAGAACGTCGCAAAGACTTAATTAAAGTGGCACGTAGCGAGGCTGAAAACGGTCGTGTTGCTATTCGTAACATTCGCCGTGACGCAAATTCAGATATCAAAGAGTTACTAAAAGACAAAGATATTTCTGAAGATCAAGCGCGTGTCAGTGAAGAAAATATTCAATCTACGACTAATGACTTCATTAAAAAAGTGGATGTAATGGTCAGTGTTAAAGAAAAAGAGTTAATGGAAATCTAAAGGATTATGGAAACCCTAAGCAAGGAAGATAGTGCGTCGGTAACGACGCTCAAATTGCCAGAACATGTTGCCATCATTATGGATGGCAATGGACGTTGGGCAAAGCAAAAAGGAAAATTGCGAACCTTTGGTCATAAAGCGGGTGTTGAAGCGGTAAGAGCTTCTGTCCGTTTTGCTCGTAGACACAAGATCACTGCATTAACTCTTTTTGCGTTCAGTTCAGAAAACTGGAATCGACCGCAAGATGAAGTCTCAGTGTTGATGGAACTGTTTAAACTAGTTTTAACCAGTGAAGTAAAACGCCTCCATAAAAATGGCGTGCGGTTACGAGTCATTGGTGATTTATCCGCGTTTGATGATAAGTTAGTTAAGAAAATTAAAGCAGCAGAAGCCCTCACTAAGCACAATACTGAGTTACATCTTAATATTGCTGCTAACTATGGTGGACGCTGGGATATTGTGACTGCAGCCAAAGCGCTGGCACAACAGGTTTCGGAAGGTACTTTGTCGGTTGACGCTATCAATGAAACATCGTTTGATGCTCATACTGCGTTTGTTGACTGTCCTCCACTTGATTTAATGATCCGCACCGGCGGCGAACAACGCATCTCAAACTTTTTATTATGGCAATGTGCGTATTCTGAATTTTATTTTACCGATACCTTATGGCCTGATTTTAATGAAGACAAATTTATGGAAGCGGTCGTTGACTTTAGTGAACGCCAACGTCGCTTTGGTAAAATTTCAGAACAGGTTAGTTAACTTTCTATGTTAAAACAACGCATCATTACGGCACTGGTCCTTGCACCTGCTGCCATCCTTGCTATTTTATTCTTATCGGTTGATGCGTTTCAACTTGTCGTAGCTATCGTCATGGGCTTAGGTGCTTATGAATGGGGCAACATGTCTGGTTTGATCCAGCGCCGTATGAAATTAGTGTTTACCATTATCATATCTGCTATTTGTGTCGGATTAAGTTTATGGGTACCGGCGAGTCAAATATGGCAGCAAGGCCAATTGCATGATGTGTTTTTTTGGATCTTGGCTTTGGCTTCGTTGTGGTGGGCATATTCACTCATCATGGTCATCATTTACCCCAAAGCCAGTGGGTTTTGGCAGCAATCCCATTTGATCCGTAATTTATTCGGGGTCTTCACTTTAGTCCCTACTTATGTAGCTATAGTCACCTTACGTTCTAGTTTGTTTGACGTAGATTCGTTTTATGGTGCATCGTTGATATTTTATGTATTGGGTATTGTCTGGGCTGCGGACGTTGGTGCGTTTTTTGTTGGCGTAAAATTTGGCCGCACCAAATTAAGACCCAATGTTTCTCCAGGTAAAACGTATGAGGGTTTTGCAGGTGGTGTAGCTGCATCATTAGCGATAATCGCGTTTGCTGCATTACATTATCAAGTCGAGGCGAAAGCAATCACCTTACACATTGCCATTGGTGTCGTAACCGTAGCGGTATCTGCTTTGGGTGATCTCAACGAAAGCATGTTTAAACGCTGTGCGGGTATCAAAGATAGTGGTCGAATTTTACCTGGCCATGGCGGCATCCTCGATCGTATTGACAGTTTGACAGCAGCCTTTCCTGTATTCACATTTTGTTATGTGGTTTGGATGGCGTAATGCAAACCATAAGCATATTAGGCTCAACCGGCTCTATCGGAACGAGTACTATTGATGTCATAGCCCGTCATCCTGAACAATACCAAGTCTATGCGTTGACAGCTCATCGCGACTATCAAAAATTATTAAACCAAGCCCAAGCAGTTAATGCTACACACGTCGTTTTAAGTGATGATTCGGTTATGGCTGATGCAAGTGATTATGCCGTAACGATTGGCTGCACAGCGCAACTGCATTTTGGGGCAACCGCATTAGAAACTGTCGTCCAAGCTGATGAGGTCAACACCGTAATGGCTGCGATTGTCGGTGCAGCAGGGTTGTTGCCTACACTTGCAGCGGTTGAAGCTGGTAAGCGGGTGTTACTGGCCAATAAAGAAGCGCTAGTGATGTCCGGACAACTCTTCATTGAAAGCGCCAATCGTAATAATGCGACCATTTTACCCATCGACAGCGAACATAACGCGATTTTTCAATGTTTACCGCATGATTTTACGTATGGTGAACTCGCCGATAGCGGCATTAGTAAAGTATTGTTAACTGGCTCTGGTGGACCATTTTTGGAGTATGATATCACTGCTTTTGCTGATATCACGCCAGCTCAAGCTTGTGCTCATCCTAACTGGGATATGGGGCAAAAAATATCCGTTGATTCAGCCACTATGATGAACAAGGGGCTGGAATTTATTGAAGCTCGCTGGTTATTTGGTTTGGACAATAAGGACATCGAGATTGTGTTACATCCACAATCTACTATCCATTCAATGGTCCAGTATGTTGATGGTTCAGTTATCGCACAAATGGGCGAACCTGACATGCGCACACCGATTGCTCATGCTTTAGCATTCCCTCAACGTATTAGTAGTGGCGTTGCACCATTAGATTTTAGTCAATTACGTGATTTTACATTTTCTACTCCGTGTCCTGAACGTTATCCAAATTTATATCTTGCATTAGCTGCAGCCAAACGCGGTCAGTCTTCTTGTACTGCACTCAATGCATGTAATGAAATCGCGGTAGCAGCATTTTTAGCTGGGCAAATTGGTTTTACTCAAATTGCACAGCTCAATTCACTGATATTATCCAAACATATAGATATACTATTACCAAGTATTCCAGCGGTCCTGGCATGTGATGAACTTGCCAGACAATTAGCACGTCAGTATTTACAGGAATTTTTATGTTAGCAGTGTTGTGGAATATATTATCTTTTATTGTTGCCTTAGGGATTTTAGTTGCAGTGCATGAATGGGGACATTTTTATGTTGCCCGTCGTTGTGGCGTCAAAGTACTGCGCTTTTCAATTGGCTTTGGTAAAGTGTTATGGCGCAGAACCGATAAGCATGGCACTGAATTTGCTGTTGCAGCCATACCGTTGGGTGGTTACGTTAAGATGCTCGACGAGCGCGTTGAACACGTGCCAAGCGAATTACAAGAACAAAGCTTTAACCGTAAAAGCGTCAAACAACGTTTTGCCATTGTCGCTGCAGGTCCGATTGTAAACTTTTTATTTGCAATTTTTGTTTTAGCAGTCATGTATATGATTGGTGTGACAACATTAAAACCTGTTGTGGGTGATGTTGTCGAAAACTCCATTGCACAGCGTGCAGGACTGACATCTGGGATGCAGATAACACATGTTGGAGAGCGTTCTGTAAGTGATTGGGAGGCGGTCAATCTTGAGCTAGTATCCGCCATAGGGCAATCACAAGTGACAATTCAAGTTGTCGATACTGGGCTGCAAACGACACCTACCTTTGTGGGCTCGAACTCTACACCACGCTTTTATGATCCTGCGACACCTGAATTATCACCGAGTCCCAGTAAGATTACTTTAGTACTAAATGAGTGGGAATTTGCACCAGATAAACAAAGTGCGATGGATAGCTTAGGGTTCTCTACTTTCCGCCCACAACCGACGATGGACATTGCGTATGTCTCACCTGAGAGTGCTGCATCTAAGGCTGGATTACTCAAAGGCGATAAAATTTTACAAATTGATGGAACTCTTTTGCCAAATTGGGGACAAACAGTTGCTTATATAAAAGCGCGACCAAGTGAAGATATTGAAATGACAATTGGTCGTGATGGTCAAATTCAACGCATATTTGCTACGTTAGGTGTCCAAGAGACCGATACCGGGCGAATAGGTATATTGGGTGTGAGCCCTGTTTTCGAGCAATGGCCAAGCGGGTTAGTATTTGAACAACAACACAATCTTTTCAGCGCAGTAGGCCTTGGGATTGATAAAACTTGGCGTCTGATGACCTTAAGTGTAGATATGATTGGTAAACTGTTTACCGGTGATGTTTCGGTGAAAAGTTTAAGTGGTCCGGTATCTATCGCGCAAGGAGCTGGAATGAGCGCAAGTTTCGGTCTTGTTTACTTTTTAAGCTTTTTAGCCTTGATTAGTGTGAATCTTGGGATTATTAATTTATTTCCATTACCGATGCTCGACGGTGGTCATTTAATGTATTATTTAATCGAGTGGGTCACTGGAAAGCCGGTTTCAGAGGAAGTACAAGAGATTGGCTTTCGAATTGGAGCCGTGATTTTATTTAGTTTAATGAGCATTGCGATTTTTAATGACATCATGCGCATCACTTAATTTTGCTCAATGTCGTGCAATTCCTTACAATAATGATAATTAGTCTAGGAAGAATAACAGTTAATGAAGTTAAGACAGTTTTTTTGCGCTAGCGTACTGACGTTATGTGCCTTCGCATCCCAAGCAAACAGTGACTTTGTCATTGAAGATATTCGTATTCAAGGTTTGCAACGTGTTGCACTCGGTGCTGCATTAACATATGTGCCCGTTCAAGTTGGCGATTCGCTAAGCGATTTTCGAGTCAAACAAGTGATCCGTTCATTGTATTCTTCTACTCACTTCGAAAGCATCAGTGTTGCTCGAGATGGCAATACGTTGGTTATCAATGTGACGGAACGTCCAACCATTTCAAATATTATCTTTGAAGGTAACGACGATATTAAAGATGAGCAACTGCAAGATAGTTTGAATGGCTCGAATATCATTGTCGGTGAACCGTTAGATAAAACCGTACTAAATTCAATCGAAAATGGACTCAAAGATTTCTATTACTCAATCGGTAAATATACCGCTGACGTAACGGCAATTGTTACTCCGTTACCACGTAACCGAGTTGATTTGAAAGTCTTGTTTGAAGAAGGCGATGCTGCTGAAATTAAACAGATCAATATTGTCGGCAATGAATTATTTTCTGACCAAGAATTATTTGAGCTAATGGAGCTTAAATTTGATAAACCTTGGTGGGATTTCATGTCTGAATCGCGCTATCAACAACAAACCCTATCTGGCGATATGGAAACGTTAAGTAGTTACTATATGGATCGCGGTTATTTGCGCTTTGCCATTGACTCGACCCAAGTCTCAATGACACCTGAAAAAGATGCCATCTACATTACAATGAATGTGTCTGAAGGTGAAAAATACAACGTTTCTGAAATTGAAGTCGTTGGTGACTTAATTGGGCAAGATGAACTGATTAAACAACTGGTTCCATTAAGAGCTGAAACCTTATACAACCAAGCGCAAGTTACTTATGCAGAAGAATTTATCAGTAAGTACCTGGGACGCTTTGGTTATGCATATCCGAATGTCACCACTATCCCCGAGATTAATGACGAAGATAACACGGTTAAATTAACCTTGTCGGTCGATCCGGGTAAACGTATATATGTTCGCCGTATTAATTTTGCCGGCAACAGCGTTACCGCTGATGAGGTGTTGCGTCAAAATGTAACACAAATGGAAGGGGCATGGTTATCCAATCAATCCCTCGAAACGTCTAAAATACAACTGTCACGCTTAACCTATATGGAAGAAGTTGAATTCGATACTATTCGACTTCCTGGTCAAGATGATCAAGTCGACGTTAACTTTTCAGTTAAAGAGCAACCTGCGGGATCATTTAATGCTGGTATTGGTTATGGTGACCGAACTAAATTAAGCCTCCAAGCAGGTATCCAACAGGATAACTTCTTAGGGACAGGTAAACGTATTGGTGTGAGTTTAAACACGGTATCTTATCAGCAATCAATCTCACTTAGCTATACTGACCCTTTCTTTACCATTGATGGTATTAGTTTGGGCGGCACGATGAGCTATAGTGAATTTGACGGTAGTGATTTTAACGTTGTAAGTTATAACTCTAAGCAATTTGCGGTCGGAGCTAACCTAGGCTACCCAATTAATGCTGTAAACCGAATTAATTTTGGTCTAACCTATAGTAATGTAGAGCTGTATAATCGTTCTTCATACGAACAAACAGACCGTTTTTATAGTCAGTTTTTAGATGCAAATAACCCAGATGGTGCAGTTAAGTATGATAGCTTACAAGCATCGGTTGGTTGGTTCAGAAATACATTGAACCGCGGTATGTTTCCTTCTGCAGGTTCGTCACAACGCGCCTCAGTGAGTGTTACCACACCTAATTCTGATGTACAGTTCTTTAAATCTACAATCGATACTAAGTTTTACTTCCCGTTGTCACGCAACCAACGCTGGACTGTATTAGCGCGAGCCCGTCTAGGCTACGGTAATGGGTATGGCGATGTCGATGGAGTAGAACAAATCCTACCATTCACAGAAAACTTTACCGCGGGTGGTTCTGATACCTTACGTGGTTTTGAAAATAACACCGTTGGTCCTCGTGGTATCCAACGCTATTCACAAGGTTCTATTACCTCGCCTGATGGCAGTGTATTCCCAGGATTACCTGCAAACGATAGTTTATTTACATCACAACGTAGCCTAGGTGGTAATGCCATGGCAATAGCGGGATTAGAGTTAATTGTTCCCACTCCGTTTGTTG
This sequence comes from Glaciecola sp. UBA983, assembly GCA_002292215.1. Taxonomy (GTDB): domain Bacteria; phylum Pseudomonadota; class Gammaproteobacteria; order Enterobacterales; family Alteromonadaceae; genus Opacimonas. The sequence goes on from DBBN01000075.1 coordinate 20,176, forward strand.
AAACTGAGTTTGATAAATCAGTCCGTACTAGTCTTTTCTTTGACGTAGGTAATGTATGGGACACAGAATTTGATTATGATGCCTATAAAGACTTACAATTAGCTTCTGGCAGTGATCCATTGTTAGATTATGGTGATTGGAAGAACTTTAGAAGTTCCACAGGTTTGTCAGTACAATGGATTTCACCAATGGGTCCAATGGTATTTAGTTTTTCTAAGGCGCTTAAACAACGCCCTGGCGACGATGCTAAATTTTTCACCTTTAATATTGGCCAAACATTTTAATTATTAATCTGTATCAATTAGATACATATTCAGGAGTAAACTTTGAAAACATTCACTAAGACAATTGCAACGACCGTATTACTAGCAACGACGTTATTGAGCACAGCAGCAATGGCTGCACAAAAAATTGCCATCATTGATGTGCAAGGTGTGATCCAAGCATTACCACAAACTGCACAAATCGTGCAGGGTATTAATAACGAATTCAAAGCGCAATTTGCTGAAGTTCAAAAATTGCAAAAAGACGGTGAGTTTGAAGTAGAAAAGCTGCAACGTGATGGTGCGACTATGTCTGAAGCTCAAAAGAAAGCGTCACAAGAAAAAATCATGGCTATCCGTGCTGAGCTTCAAGAAAAAGCAACACCGTTACAACAAGAAGTACAACGTCGTCAAAACGAAGAGCAAACTAAATTATTGGGTTTAGTTAAGCAAGCGATTGATGCAGTGGCGAAAGCAGAAAATTATGACGTAGTATTAAATGCAGGCGCAGCAACATTTGCTAAGCCAGAATTTGATATTTCTGAAAAAGTATTAGCAAAAGTTAGCCAATCTAACTAATTTAGCATCACCAATCTAAGCAGGCCGACAAAATACTTTCTTAGTATTGCGTTGGTCTGATTTGTTTTTAAGGCTTTTACGGTTATTGTTGCGCGCAATATCAATATTTGGAGTTTTTGACCTTGTCAAATGAATTAAACACGATAGAAATTCGTGAAATAATGGATTTACTTCCGCATCGTTACCCTTTCTTATTAGTTGACCGAGTCACTCATTATGAGCTTGGCCAATCAATTTGTGCCTACAAAAACATTACGTTTAATGAACCGTGTTTTACGGGGCATTTTCCGGATCAACCTATTTTCCCTGGTGTGTTAATTCTTGAAGCGCTTGCACAAGTAGCTGGAGTCTTAGGATTTAAGAGCATGGAAAAAACCGATAAGTTGTATTTGTTTGCAGGTGTCGATAATGCTCGTTTTAAAAAGCCTGTTGTCCCTGGTGATAAGCTAGAGATGGAAGTCGAGATAGTGAAGGAGCGTCGTGGTATATGGAAATTCAAGGGTGTTGCACGCGTTGATGGCGCAGAAGTGTGTAGCTCGGAATTTATGTGTGCGATGAGAGATATGTAACCTTGATCCATTCAACTGCAATAATTGATGCTAGTGCAAGCATTGGCAAAAACGTAACCATTGGTCCTTTTTGTTATATTGGTGAAAATGTTGTTATCGGTGATGACTGTATTTTCGAATCACATATTGTAGTTAAACGTGATACCACGATAGGTAAAGGCAATCATTTTTATCAGTTCTGTTCGATTGGTGAAGATTGCCAAGACAAGAAATATGCGGGTGAAAAAACCACCCTCACCATTGGTGATAACAATGTATTTCGTGAATCTTGCTCAATCCATCGTGGTACTACTCAAGATCAACGCATCACTAAAATCGGCTCAAATAACTTATTAATGGTTAACACCCACCTTGCTCATGACTGCATGGTCGGTGATAACAATATCTTTGCCAATAATGCGACCGTCGCTGGACATGTGCATATTGGTGATTTCGTTATTTTGGGTGGGATGACAGCGGTGCATCAATTCTGTCATTTAGGCTCGCATAGCTTTACCGGTGGCGGGGCAGTAATATTGCGTGACGTCCCTCCGTTTGTCATGGTTAATGGCCTTAAACATATTCCACAAACGATTAACTCTGAAGGTCTTAAACGTCGTGGTTTTAGTGCTGCAGCGATTATGAATATCAAACGTGCCTACAAAGCCTTATATCGTCAAAATAATACGATAGCCGAAGCATTGGTAGCAATCAAATTGTTAGCCCAAGACTGTCCTGAGTTAGACATTATGGTTGATTTTTTAAGTCAGCCAAATCGCGGTATCATTCGTTAAAATGAGCACCGCTGTGGTGTCAGATAAGCCTTATAAGATCGCTCTGGTCTGTGCGGAACCCTCGGGGGATATGCTGGCCAGTGGTCTTGTGAATACTCTCTTACAGCGTTTCCCTAATGCACAAATTAAAGGTATCGGTGGAGATTTAACTCAAGCTAATGGCTTAGAGTCATGGTTTGATATGAATGAACTATCTGTAATGGGATTAGTTGAAGTACTTAAGCATTTACCCCGTTTACTGTCTATCCGCAAACAGCTTAAAGCTCAGTTACTTGCCTTCAAACCTGATATATATATTGGTGTTGATGCGCCAGATTTTAATCTTCCGATTGAAACATTTTTAAAAAAACACCATATCAAGACCGTGCATTATGTTAGCCCGACTATTTGGGCATGGCGCGAATCACGTGTGCATAAAATTAAACGTGCGGTCGATTGCGTGATGGGGCTGTTTCCGTTTGAAGCACCTGTATTTGCTAAATACCATGTGCCGTATCAATTTGTCGGCCACCCTATGGCCGATGCGATTGCACTTAAGCCGGATCAAGAAAAGGCTAGGACAACATTAAAGTTGCATGCTGACGCGACTGTGGTGGCAATTTTACCCGGCTCTAGAAGTGGTGAAGTACAACATTTATTGCCGATATTTTTAGCCAGCTTTGCGTTAATGCAAGCTCGTCATCCTGAACTTGTTGGGGTCGTACCTGCTGTCAATGCAGCGCGTGAATCTCAAATTAATCAACTTTTAGCAACTTATCCTGACTCACTTCAATCTGCGCTAATCATCACGCGTCGTCCAGCTCGTGAAGTCATGATAGCCAGTGACGCAGTATTACTGTCTTCTGGGACGGCGACGTTAGAAGCTATGTTATGCAAACGTCCGATGTTATCTGTGTATAAGATGTCTGGTTTGACGTATAAAATGATGCAACATTTGTACAAACCGGATTATTTTTCATTACCCAATATTTTGGCGAATGAAGCATTGGTCCCTGAATTATTACAAGACGATGTGACGCCTGAGGCAATAAGTGCGTACATGAATGATTTAATAGCGTTGGATCTATCAATAACTCAAGATGCTGGCGCTGTTAGTGAAACACACTCAACCACGATACCTGATCGCACAATTACACGCCTACCTGTACTGAGTAAAGGTTCGTGTTTGTTTGCAATTGATCAAGACCGCCTAGCGTATATTATGCAGCGTTTTACCCAGTTGCATATCACCTTACAACAAAATGCGGATGAGCAATCAGCTGACGTCGTGACGAGGTATTTACTAAAATGATGATAGCCGGTGTCGATGAAGTAGGGCGCGGTCCTTTAGTGGGTGATGTGGTTACGGCAGCAGTGATCCTCGATCCTGCGCGTCCCATCTTAGAGCTCAATGATTCTAAAAAGCTCAGTGAGAAAAAACGCGAAGCGCTATTCCCAATCATTCAAGAGCGCGCGCTGGCATGGTCGGTTGGCCGTGCTACACCTGCGGAAATTGATGATATTAATATTTTACAGGCCACACTATTAGCGATGACTCGGGCTGTACAAGGATTGGCAATTCAGCCTGATTTTGTTCAAGTCGATGGTAATCGCTTACCAGCTTGGTCCTATGCGGCAGAAGCCATTGTCAAAGGGGATGGAAGTGTTGCCTGTATTAGTGCAGCTTCTATTATTGCCAAAGTAGTTCGAGATAGAGAAATGCTTGCATTGGATAAAATATACCCAGAATATGGTTTTGCCAAGCATAAAGGCTATCCCACCAAAGCACACCTTGAATGCTTAGCTAACTTACCGATATTGCCGAACTACCGCCGTTCATTTAAGCCCGTTGCTAAGCTACTTCAAGCAAAATAAAAATAAATCGCATTTGGATTTGTTTTAGTCGTTGTTCAAGTCTGTTTTTTGATACACTATCCCGATATTAATACTCATTTTAGATTAGGATTGCTCGCTTAGATGTCTTCAGAATTTATCCACTTACGTGTCCATAGTGATTTTTCTATGATGGATGGCCTAAATAAAGTCAAACCATTGTTAGACGAGTGCGTAAAGCAGGAAATGCCTGCGATCGCGTTGACGGATCAAATGAACATGTGTGGCTTAGTGAAGTTTTATTCAGAAGCACATAATCGTGGTATCAAACCTATTATTGGGACTGATTTTTGGGTTCAAGACTTATCACAGTCTGACGATATTTTTCGTTTAACCTTACTGGCAACCAATAACGACGGCTATAAAAACATCACCGTGTTGATTTCTAAAGCCTATCAACGTGGCCATGTTAATCATCTTCCAGTTATTGACAAGGATTGGTTAATTGAACATCAAGCGGGTGTAATTATTTTATCTGGTGCAACGCGTGGTGACGTCGGACAAGCGCTGGTCAAGAATAACCTTAAAGGTGCGCAGCAAATGGCTGCGTTTTACCAAACTCATTTTCCCGACAGATATTACTTAGAGCTAATTCGAACAGGCCGTAGTAACGAAAACGCTTACATTAAAGCTGCCGTTAATTTTGCGCAAGAGCATGATTTACCTGTAGTCGCGACCAATGAAGTATGTTTTATCAGTCCGGATAACTTTGCCGCACACGAAATCCGAGTCAGTATTCATGATGGTTATACGTTAGAAGACTCGCGCCGACCGAAACACTACTCACCGCAGCAATACATGCGTTCTAGTGCTGAGATGGTTGAGTTATTTGATGATATCCCTGAAGCCATAACCAATACTATAGAGATAGCTAAACGCTGTAATGTCACGGTTCAGTTAGGGACGTATTTTTTACCTAATTTTCCAACAGGCGATTTATCTACAGAAGACTTTTTAGTTAAAGTGTCCGAAGAAGGCCTTGAGCGGAGACTGTTAAGTCTTTTCCCTGATGAAAATGACCGCAAAGAAAAACGCAAAGAATATGATGAACGATTAGAAATCGAATTGGTTGTAATAAACCAAATGGGTTTTCCTGGTTATTTCTTGATCGTAATGGAGTTCATTCAATGGTCCAAAGACAACGGTATCCCTGTTGGACCTGGACGTGGTTCTGGTGCTGGATCATTAGTTGCTTATGCCTTGGATATTACCGATCTGGATCCGCTTGAATTTGATTTGCTGTTTGAGCGATTCTTGAATCCAGAACGGGTTTCAATGCCCGATTTTGATATCGACTTTTGCATGGATAGACGTGATGAGGTAATCGATCACGTTGCACAGATGTATGGTCGTGAAGCGGTATCGCAAATTATTACGTTTGGAACTATGGCAGCCAAAGCGGTAGTAAGAGATGTGGGCAGAGTATTGGGCCATCCTTATGGGTTTGTTGACCGTATCAGTAAACTGATTCCATCCGATCCTGGCATGACACTGGCTAAAGCGTTTGATGTTGAACCTCGTCTCGGCGAGTTAGAAGCGATGGATGATGATGTCAAAGATTTATTGACCATGGCGCGCATCTTGGAAGGGGTCACTCGAAATGCGGGTAAGCACGCAGGTGGTGTAGTAATCGCACCGACGCAGATTACGGATTTTTCACCTCTGTATTGTGATGATGCAGGGAATAACCCCGTAACTCAATTTGATAAGAACGATGTAGAAACTGCCGGTTTAGTTAAGTTCGATTTCCTCGGTTTGCGGACATTGACGATCATCCAGTGGGCGATTGATATGATCCAAGAATCGACCGGTGTGCAGATCGACATTACGCAAATTCCATTAGAAGATCCTGAAAGTTTCAAACTACTGCAACGCGCTGAATCTACAGCCGTGTTCCAGTTAGAATCGCGCGGCATGAAAGACTTGATTAAGCGTCTGCGTCCAGATTCCTTTGAAGATATTATCGCATTGGTTGCCTTATTTAGACCCGGGCCACTGCAATCAGGCATGGTTGATAATTTTATTGACCGTAAGCATGGCAGAGAGGCGATTTCTTACCCCGACGCAAGCTATCAGCATGAATGCCTACAGGTTATCTTAGAGCCAACGTACGGCATTATTTTGTACCAAGAACAAGTAATGCAGATTGCCCAAGAAATGGCAGGCTATTCACTCGGTGGCGCGGATTTATTACGTCGAGCGATGGGTAAGAAAAAACCAGAAGAAATGCAAAAACAACGCTCGGTGTTTGCTGAGGGTTCTAAAAATAACAACATCGACCCTGATTTAGCGATGAAGATCTTTGACTTGGTAGAAAAATTTGCTGGGTATGGATTTAATAAATCGCACTCCGCAGCCTATGCCTTGGTGTCGTATCAGACGTTGTGGTTGAAGACCCATTATCCCGCGTATTTCATGGCTGCTGTTATGTCTGCTGATATGGATAATACGGATAAAATTGTTACCTTAGCCGACGAATGTCAACGCATGGGAATTACGATTTGTCCGCCTGATCTGAATAGCGGTAAATATAAATTTACGGTGAATGCTCAACAAGAAATTATATACGGTATCGGCGCTATTAAAGGGGTAGGTGAAGGCCCTATTGAAGCGATTATTCAAGCGCGTACTGAGCAAGGTGCATTTTCTGATTTATTTGATTTTTGTGCCAAAATCGATATTAAAAAAGTCAATAAGCGTGTCTTAGAAAAACTAGTACTAGCCGGTGCAATGGATAATTTAGGACCACATCGTGCTGCGATTATGGCGACATTACAAGATGCGTTAGACGCGGCAACTCAACATGCACGAGCAGAGAGTTTTGGGCAAGGTGATATGTTTGGCTTATTAACTGAAGCTGAAGATGCTCATCAAGCATTTGCTAATGTGCCTATGTGGTCTGAAAAAGTTTGGCTTGATGGTGAAAAAGAAACGTTAGGGTTATATTTAACTGGTCATCCGATTAATCAATATCTCAGTGAATTAACGCATTACACCGATTGTCGAATTAAAGATATCAAGCCTACAGGGAAGGGCAATCAAGTTGCCATCGCCGGTTTAGTTTTAGCTGTGCGCGTGATGACCAACAAAAAAGGGCGTCGTTGGGGGATTGTTACCTTAGATGATAAATCTGGTCGTGCTGATGTAAGATTGTTCCCAGATCTGTATGATACCTATGAACCACTACTAAAATCAGATAAAATATTGTACGTAAAAGGAGAGGTCAGCTTTGATGAATTCTCTGCTGGCAATACAATGACGGTAAGATCATTGTTAGATATTACCGATGCACGCGAACAATTTGTTCGTGCTTTATCAATTTCGATAGAATACAACCAACAATTAAATCGTAAAATTGATGAAGCATCCCGTATTCTAGAGCATTATCGCGGCGGGACATGCCCGTTGGAGTTTAATGTTCAACATGACGATTTAGAAGTTGCACTAACGTCAAATGCCGAATGGTATGTGACCCCTAGTGATCAACTATTACATGAATTAAGACAATGTATGGGTGAACAAAACGTCAAACTGATGTTTTCTTAACCGATACACCGCACTTTATTAGGATAGTACATGAGCGTACATTTTTTGGATTTTGAGCGACCGGTTGCTGAATTAGAAGCCAAAATAGAAGAACTTAGGTTAGTGAACCAAACGGGGAAACTCGACGTGGGTCTTGAAGATGAAATTAATCGTCTACAAGAAAAAAGCGAGGATCTAACGAAAAAGATATTTAAAGATCTTGGTGCGTGGCAGGTATCACAGCTAGCTCGTCACCCTTTACGTCCATATACCCATGATTACATAGCTTATGCTTTTAGCGATTTTAATGAGTTAGCTGGTGATCGCGCCTATGCCGACGATAAAGCGATTGTTGGTGGGTTAGCCATGTTAGACAATGAGCCGGTGATGATTATTGGTCATCAAAAAGGACGTGATACTCATGAAAAAATCAAGCGTAACTTTGGTATGCCGAAGCCTGAAGGCTATCGTAAAGCACTGCGTTTAATGAAAATGGCAGAGCGATTTAATCTTCCAATCATTACCTTAATTGACACTCCTGGAGCATACCCCGGTGTTGGCGCTGAAGAGCGTGGCCAGTCAGAAGCCATAGCACGTAACCTTAAAGAAATGGCAGAGCTGAATGTACCTGTTATTTGTACTGTGATTGGTGAAGGTGGTTCAGGCGGTGCATTAGCCATCGGAGTTGGCGATCGGGTTAACATGTTGCAATACTCAACTTACTCAGTCATTTCTCCGGAAGGCTGTGCTTCTATATTGTGGAAGAGTGCAGAAAAAGCACCTCTTGCCGCTGAAGCAATGGGTGTTGGAGCCGCACAAATTAAGTCTCTTGGCTTAATTAACGATATTATTGCAGAGCCATTAGGTGGCGCACATCGCAATCACCAGGCGATGGCTGCAAATTTTAAAGCAACAGTTAAACATCAATTAGCGCAATTAAAAGCACTGAGTCTAGATGAGCTTAAAGCCCAACGTTACGAAAGACTTATGTCGTTTGGCTACTGTTAAGCGTCTACTTGATTTAACTTCTCCTCACTGGACGTTTATTGCTGAGCGTCCAGTGTATTTAGCGCTCAGTGGCGGCAAAGATTCTGTCGTGTTACTTGATGCGTTAATGCAGCAATGGCCGACAAATGCGGCATACCCTCTTACATTGTTACACGTCAATCATCATCTTCAAGTTCACTCATCAAGCTGGGCTGAGCATTGTGTTGCATTAGGTAAACGCTATGGACTCACTTGTGTTGTTCTGGACGTTGCGGTTTCAGTAAACGGTAACGTCGAAGCCAATGCACGTGAAGCTCGTTATACAGCGTTATTTTCAAAAATGTCAGATGATGGTGTATTACTTCTTGGGCAACACGCTAATGATCAAGTTGAAACCTTATTCCTAAACCTTAAACGCGGGGCGGGTAGTCAAGGCTTATCAGGCATGGCTGCTTGGCAGACGCAATTTAATCGTTTTGGTGCTCATCCAGATATGATCATGTATAGACCGCTGTTAGGGATCGCACAGGAGCAGATTGATAGCTATGCGCAACATGCTTTACAAGCAACCGATTGGGTTGAAGATCCGAGTAATCAAGACACTGAGTATGATCGTAATTTTTTACGCCATGAAATTCTGCCAGCATTAAGTCAACGCTGGCCGCATTTGATAAATAACGTGGTGCGCAGTATGCAAGTATTAACGCAAGAACAAGCGTTATTGCTCGATGCGACTAACGAAAAATTAGCAATTTGTCTGCGCGGAGATGAGCTATCATTAAGTGTATTAGCGCAATTTTCTACCCAGTGGCAAGCACAAGTAATGCGTTTATTCGCTCAGCGGTATGCTGACGTCGTGCTCGGTCAACGGCAACTGCGTAGTCTAGAGCAAGTGCTTAGCGCTAAATCAGATGCCCAAGGCCAGCTCAGTCTCGTCAATCAACATGGTCATAAAGTTCATTTTTTCCGTTATCACGCTCATCTGTATTGTGTCTGGCAGACGAGTTTAGATCATGCCAGAGCAATGTACAGCGAGTTAGTTAACAGCCAAAATCCAGCGGACGCTAATATGACTTATCAAGCTGTGCCACTAAGCTATAAAGTTAAACCTTGCGATGCACGGCATCATAAACCCATTAAACAATGGTATCAGGCTTGGTCTATACCGCCGTGGTTGCGTCCATTTACGTTAGTACTGCAACACAATAGTCATGATGAACTGCTATGGTGTAATGGTGTCGAATATATACTGAGCAAGGACTAGCTTATGCCAACTGAATTTATTTCTGTCCTAAGCTTATTGGTTGTCGCTGTGATTTCAACATGGTGTTTTAAGCGGATTAATTTACCTCCAATTTTAGCGTATTTGTTTGCGGGGATTATCGTTGGACCGAGTATATTAAATCTATTTGACCATATTGAAGAGATGCATGTCTTAGCGGATATTGGCATTGTGTTTTTATTGTTTACCTTAGGCTTAGAATTTTCGCTACCGAAACTCAAAGCGATGCGGCATTTGGTATTTGGGCTCGGTCTGGGGCAAATGTTACTGACCACCTTGGTGGCGGCGAGTATTGCGTATCTGTTAGGTTTTTCAATATCCGCAGCATTAGTCATTGGTGGCATTATAGGTTTGTCTTCAACTGCAATCGTGATCAAACAGACTACCGAAATGGGGACCTTAAATACGCCGCGTTCACAGCTTGCAGTATCGATTTTGTTATTTCAAGATATAGCTGTCGTGCCATTTTTGATTCTAATCCCATTAGTCAATAGTCCTTCCGATACTTCCGTTGCACTATTGGTTGTTATTGCGTGTGTCAAAGGGGTCGTGGTGATTACATCGTTGATGTTGATCGGCAAATGGGTGTTACCTAAATTATTTAGAGAAATTGCCAATACACGTACCGATGAATTATTTGTATTAACGACATTAACCGTCGTGTTAATGGCTGCGGGCTTTACTTATGCGATGGGGCTATCACTGGCTTTAGGGGCATTTATTGCTGGCATGATGCTCGGTGAAAGTCAGTATAAGTATCAGCTTGAATCAGATATACGGCCATTTCAGGATATCTTGATGGGCTTGTTTTTTGTGACGGTTGGCATGCGCTTAGAACTTGCAGTGGTATTCGAATATGCGGGGATTATCATTATTGGATTAATCGCAATGCTAGCTCTAAAAATCTTAATTGTGCGCTTCTGTGCAATGATAGTAAATACTAATGCGAATGATGCGTGGGCTGCGGCATTTAAGGTCTGCCAGATGGGAGAGTTTAGTTTTATTCTTGCTTCACTCGCTGTAACTCATACTATTTTAGATCCTACCACCGCGTCTATTTTAGTCAGTATTGGTATTCTGAGCATGACGTTAACCCCGTATTTAGTCGCCAATAGTGTACGTTTTGCGCATTTTTTTGCACCGGATGATACTGCTAATATTATTAACAATGCCCAGGTATTAGACGTCGAGCGATCTGGGCATGTCATCATTTTAGGTTTTGCACGTGTAGGGCAGTCAACGGCACGAATGTTAGATATGGAAAAGATTAGCTATGTGGCAGTAGACATTGATCCAATTCGTGTACAAGAATCACAAATGGCGAATGAACCAGTGATTTATGGTGATGTCTCGAACAAAGCTATTTTACAAAGTGTTAATGTTGATTCGGCTGCTTCCGTCATCATTACGTTCGACCATATTCCAAAAGTAACACAGTGTATTCAATGTATACGGAGTTTTAATCCTACAATCCCGATAATTGTCCGTACACGCAAAGATTATGCGTTAGAGGCATTATATAATTGTGGTGCGACACAAGTTGTCCCAGAGCTTCAAGAAGGAGTGCTCATGTTAGTGTCACAAGTCTATCACTATAGCGGAGTGCCAATAGCACGGATCTTAAAGCGCATCCGCAATGAACGTAAAGGCAAGTATGATCACCTTCATGGTTTTTACCCGGGTGAAACCACAGAACTGAATTATGAAAGCGCGGATAAATTACAATTTATGCATGCGATTAATCTTAACCGTTCTGCTTGGGCGGTTGGGCGCACGATTGCTGCGTGTGACTTAGTCAAATATGGCGTCCATGTGCGTAAAATAAAACGCGGTAATGACGTAATTCAAGATCCAGCTTTGACCGAGGTGTTACATGATAATGACATCTTAGTTATCAGTGGTAAACCTCGGCGAGTCGAGCGTGCTGAAAGGCATCTTTTGGATGGGCATTAATATGCCGAGTATTTATTTGAGGTTATTAAATTCTTTATTTAAGCTATAACTCTCATCAGTGACAATGCGTTCTAACGTTTCAACTCGAGATTTTAAGCTAAGTAGTTCCTTTTCTAACTCTTCCCGTTCAACTTCAGACACTTTGTGTTTTTTATTAGATTTTGCAGCCTCAACGATAGCAACTAATGCCCAGCAACAAATCGCAACGATAGCGATAGCAGTCATATTCATAATGGTTCCTTTTTATAGTTAGTATAGACAAGATAACAAGTTCTGTGCCAAATATAAAACATAACCTTTTCAAGTGGTTAATATTGTAGACACGATATGTGCTATACTAAATTTTGTCAAAATTACTAATAATTGAGTAAACTCACCAATGTCGGACCTTAGCCTAATAGCGCAAGATGAATTATGGATGATTCACGCACTGACTCTAGCGGACAAAGCCGAGGGTATGGGAGAAGTTCCAGTCGGAGCGGTGATCGTATTGGATAATCAGATTATTGGAGAAGGCTATAATCGCTCTATCATTGATAATGATCCCTGCGGTCATGCAGAAATTATGGCTATCCAGTCTGCAGCCCAAAATATCGACAATTACCGAATATTAGATGCGACTATCTATGTTACGTTGGAGCCATGTGCCATGTGTGCCGGTGCTATTGTGCATGCCCGAATTAAGCGTGCGGTATTTGGAGCATCTGATCATAAGACTGGTTGCGCTGGTAGTATTTTAAACCTTTTGCAACACGATAAACTAAATCATCAAGTTGAGGTGCTACGGGGGGTAAAGGCTGAAGAATGCTCGAGTAAGATCTCTGCTTTTTTTAAAGGACGTCGTGCGCAAATCAAAGCGCTGAAACAAGCCAACAAAGCTGCACAGGAAGAGTAGTTAGGCCTCAACGTTATCCGCATCAAGATTAAATAAATTGAATAATTTACGACGTTGGAGTATTTTTTTGTGATTGCGCTTTAGCATTAGGCGACGACGCGATGAGCTTGGCGCGAGCGCTCTATTGGAACGGTAAAATTTACTTTTTCTCATTATGGTTTTCCTATTATTACTGACTCGTAGTGCTATCTTGTTGGCTAATATACATTAAACTATCATGATATCTGCGTATATTTTCAACATATTTTACCGCCACATCTCCTCTTGCAAATCCATATTTCGTTTTTTGATAGTGTTGTTTTTGTTTAAGTAGTGGTAAATGTTGTTTTACGTCAACCCATAAATCAGGATCAAATCCTTTTCGTTGCGTTAAGATACGCGCATCTTCAACGTGCCCTAATCCAAGATTATACGCTGCTAGTGCAAAATACAATTTATCAGGATCATTAATACGAGCAGGAATACGATTATATAAACTGCGCAAATAAGTCGCTCCACCACGAATACTTTGCTCTGGATCAAGTCGTGACTGTATGCCTACTTCCTTCGCCGTGGTAAGGGTTAACATCATCAGTCCCCTTACACCGGTAGGTGAACGAGCATTGCGCTTCCAATGACTTTCTTGATAACTGGTTGCGGCTAATAATTGCCAATTAAATTCACCCGAATACTGCTCAAACCAAGGTTGATAAGTGGGTAACTGTTCTTCAATTGCAGCTAAAAATGCGCGTGTATCAACATAGTCAAATTCGCGAATGTGGCCAAAATACTTATCAATCAAACGGCTAAATTCACCGCTCTGTTGTAGTTGTCCAAAATACTCTAATAATGCCCCGAGCAAAGAATCGTCTTGATGAGGATGCAGTAACCATTGCTGTGCTGCGGTGACATTCAAATCTAGCCCCATTTTTATTGCGGGGTACCGTCGACGCATGACATTGACTAAGGCTGAATTTGCAATCGTCGCATCAATTTTTTGTTCGGCGACCATTAATAACAATTCTTCGTCATCATATTGATCAACTTGTTGCCAATTGAGTGCATCATTGTCGGTTTCTGGAAGCTGAGCCTGTAATATCGCCGCTTGCTGACTATTGCGCTGGACATAGACCTTGCCGCTGAGTTGATCTAATTCAGATAAAGATCGGGCATTACGATGCACCACTACTTGATGAGTGTAATATTGATACGCAGGCCCTAATTTAAATTGAGTCAACGTTTCGGCAGAAAAGGCAAATTGTGAAGCTATGACATCGACCCGCTGGTGCTGCAAATCTTTTAGCATGTTCGCGTCGGAGTAATAAGGTTTAATTTCTAACTTTACACCAATAAAGTCAGCAAAACCTTGTGCCAACTCGTATTCAAAACCGCTGGGTTGATCATTTTGTAAATAGTAAGAATTGGCACCATATTCGGTGGCAATGACGATTTTGTCTTCCTGTAAAATACGTTTTAGCTCATTACTCGGTTTGGCAAAGTCATAACAGCCATAAATTGCTCCAAGCATCAGCAGCACAATAGCAAAACGTAGCCTTGCCCAATGTGGGATTTGTGGCGTCAAACTCGAAGAATAATTCATGACATTGCCTTCTCAAAATATTTTAACCGGACAGTTAGGTTAAAAGTTAACCGATATACTTGCTATGGTAAATGTTTCTTATCAAATTGTCTTATTTATTCTATAATTGGACATTGAAATTTGTCCTTCATCAGTCTGGAATCCACGTTATGTTAATCCTGCCCGGCAGCACCTCGTTATCTGAATTTGCCAACCAAAAATTACTCGACGCTTGTCAATCTCAAGGTCTCCCTGTCACAGCTATTAATGCTCAATATGTGCATTTTATCGCTGTATCTACTGAGTTATCTGATGCACAGCATGCAGTCTTGGGTAAGTTATTAACGTATGGACCTAAGCGTAACGATTTCGATCATGCCGGAGAGCTGTTTTTAGTGACGCCTCGCTTTGGTACGATTTCACCGTGGTCATCAAAAGCAACTGATATCGCGCACAATTGTGGATTATCCAATGTCAGCAAAGTTGAACGTGGCGAAGCGTATTATTTGACGACTAGTGCCTATTTAACTGATGAACAACGCCAGCAAGTCAAAGCACTGATTCATGATCGTATGACGCAAGTTGTACTGGATGATATGGATGATGCTCACAATTTGTTTGTTACCGAGGCGCCAGGGCATTTTGCATCGGTAGACATCTTAGGACAAGGTAAACAAGCCTTAGTAGATGCCAACATAAGCTATGGTCTCGCTTTAGCTGACGATGAAGTGGATTATTTATTTACCAGTTTTACGCGCCTTAAGCGTAATCCAAATGACATCGAATTATATATGTTTGCTCAAGCAAACTCTGAACATTGTCGTCATAAAATATTTAACGCTGATTGGACAATTGATGGTGAAGTTCAGCCTAAATCTTTGTTTAAGATGATCAAAAATACATTCGCTCACACGCCTGAATTTGTTCATTCTGCTTACTCTGATAATGCAGCCGTAATGGAAGGTAATACTGCGGGACGTTTTTTCCCATCACCTGTTAATCATCAATATGAGTATCATGCAGAAGCCATTGATATCTTGATGAAAGTTGAAACCCATAATCACCCAACAGCTATTGCTCCTTTTGCAGGTGCCGCAACAGGTTCTGGTGGTGAGATTCGTGACGAAGGGGCAACTGGACGAGGCTCTAAACCAAAAGCAGGTTTAGTCGGCTTTAGTGTTTCTAATTTACATATTCCAGGGTTGATTCAGCCGTGGGAAATCGCTTATGGCAAACCGTCACGGATCGTATCGGCATTAGATATTATGCTAGAAGGTCCATTGGGTGGCGCTGCATTTAACAATGAATTTGGTCG
>DBBN01000031.1 GCA_002292215.1 Glaciecola sp. UBA983
ATGATGCTTGATCATTATCAACAAACCAAAAACTTATTAGTCAGCTATGACATTAACCCATTAGGTTTCTTCTAAGCCCAAATAAGTAACGAGTTATGCAGTAATAATCGAATGGTGGCTTAATATGATAATGAATATTGAGTCACCATTTTTTTTCACTTTTAATAAGGTTTATATCCATGCACATCATCGCTTTGCTTAGTCGAGTATGTTTATTGATATTAATCTTAATGTGTGTGTATGTGCCTGAAGTCTTTAGCAAAGAAGGGGATGTCACACATATTCCTGCCGATATCGAAGCGATATTTCCAACCGCGACACGTATTGGCACTCGAGATCCTGAAATTCCAGTTATTCCCGTTTATCAATTAAATCAACTTTTAGGTTATGTGTTTGAATCCAATGATTTTGTTGATTTTATGGGGTTTGCCGGAGAGCCTATTAATATCTTGATTGGCCTGGACCCGCAAGGTGTTATGAAAGGGTTAAAGATCCTGCAGCACAATGAACCGATATTTGTATATGGGCTAGGACAAGCGCCATTCGTTGATTTTGTTAATAAATATAAAGAACATTCGATTCGAGAGCGCTTTATCATTGATAGTGCTGATCAAAGTTCTGCTAATTCAACGTATTTTGATGGAGTAACCAAAGCAACCGTGTCGGTATTAGTTGCCAACGATACAATTATTTCCTCTGCGTTAAAAGTCGCTAGGGCGAAATTAGATGGCTTTATTGCGCCAAGCAATATGATGCTAAAACCGAGTATTGGACCAGTTGAAACCTTGTCATTTGCACAATTACTTGAGCGAGGCTTAATTACCCATTGGCAAATGCCATTAAATGAGGTGTTAGCAGACCAAACCTTAGAGAGTGAAGTACTCAGTGCGATTTCCGATATTGAACCTGAAACTGGACAGTTTGTGGATCTGTATTTAGCATTTATTAATATTCCTATAATAGGTAAAAATTTATTAGGCGAACAAGAGTTTGCGCGCTTACAAGAAAACCTTAAGCCAGGGGAGCATGCTTTATTAGTGTTCAGCAATGGCGATTATTCTTATGTTAGCGAAGAATTTATACCACAGACCATTCCCACACGTTTATCTTTAACGCAAAGTGGCTTCCCGACGGATATTCGAGATATTGATTTTTATAGTTATTATGAACCGAGTTTTGCTATTCCGCTGCCTGAATATCAAGATATACATGTATTACGCTTAAAATCACAGTCAGGATTTGAGCTAAGTCGTGAAATGACGTTGGGGATAGGTGTAAACTACAAAGCGTCTTTTTTTGATGTACAGCAACATTTATTTACTCGCGAGATGACGTTATCAGATAGCTTATTTATGCTCAACCCTGATGCCATAAACAGTGAACCAAAGCCATTATGGATGCGGATCTGGGAGGATAGGGCTGGCATTATCGCAATAACGTGTTTATACCTCATTGGGATCAGTGTGCTGTTTGTCAAACAAACTGCGTTAGTCAAACATGAAAAACTAACACATTGGATCCGCGGTGGTTCGATGTTATTTGTGTTATTTTTTATCGGTTTTTATGCCCAAGGTCAGCTTTCGGTAGTCAACATCTATACATTATTACTCGCCTTATATAACGGTTTTAAAATCCAAGTGTTTTTACTCGACCCTGTGATATTCATTTTATGGGTTTTTGTCTTTATAAGCTTATTTATTGTTGGACGTGGTTTGTACTGTGGCTGGCTATGTCCTTTTGGGGCACTGCAAGAGTTTGCTGGGTTACTCGCTAAAAAACTCCGAATAAAACAAATTAAAATCAAACCCCAACAGCATAAATGGGGTCAGACCCTAAAATATTTTATTTTACTAGGATTGCTCGTTAGTGCGTTTTTCTCGTTAAATGTTGCTGAAAAACTGGCAGAAGTTGAACCCTTTAAAACATCCATTACATTACATTTTGTGCGGACATGGCCTTTTGTGGTTTACGCTGTATTGCTACTGTTACTCAGTATGAAAATTCATAAAGTGTATTGCCGATATTTATGCCCATTAGGTGCGGGCCTTGCTATTGTTGGCCGGTTCCCACTCTTTAAGTTGTTACGTAGACGTGATGAATGTGGCACTCCATGTCAATTATGTAAAACCAAAAAATGTGATATTGATGCCATCAATAAAGACGGTAGTATTGATTATGGTGAATGCATTCAATGTCTTGAGTGTGTTGTGACAATCGAAAACCCTAATCTGTGTGTGATTGATAAATACAAAGATAAAAAGGTAAAGGCAAATAAACCAGCTTCATCGATTCAAGCCAGCGATGTCATTGTGGTTCAGCCATTGTGATAAAACTGACCTACTAAAGTCGTAGCTTAATAGCTAGGCATTTACTTTATATTAACAAACGTTGTAAACACTAAAAAATGATCCTTTGATATGATAAGTACTACCGCTATAAGCCACTCGCTCGATCCCCATATTGCGTGTATTGACATTAAAACTCAGCTAGATCTAACCAAAATGAGTACTATCATTTTTTATTGTTCATCGGCGTATGATTTAGATGTATTGGCTACCAACATTAATGAGCATTTTCCTGACCACAAGTGTGTCGGGTGTACTACTGCCGGTGAATTTGCAGGTAACGGTTATGAAACTAATAGTATGGTGGCATTGGGTTATCATGACAGTCATTTTGTCATCCAAAGTACATTAGTTGAAAACCTGCAATCGTTTACGATCATTGATGCCCAAAACGTGATGAACACGTTAAAAGATGCAATTGCACCTAAAGCGATAGCCCCGTTAGAACGTCAGAGTTTCTTATTTTCATTGGTCGACGGTTTAGCATCTAAAGAAGAAGAGTTTTTAATTACGTTTGATAGCTGTACCCAAGGCTTACCGCATTTTGGTGGCTCGGCTGGTGATGACTTAAACCTTAATAAAACCTATGTGTTTTACGATGGTAAATTTCGTTCTTCGGCTGCGATTATTTTGTTATTCAATACGCCGCAAAAGTTCTCGGTGTTTTCGGTCAATCATGTCAACGATTCTCTGAGTAAATTAGTGGTCACAGATGCCGATCCTAATACCCGTCAAGTATTTGAAATTAACGGTGAACCTGCGGCAACTGTCTATGCTGATTTATTAGGTATCACGGTAGACGAGTTAGAGCCCGAAGTATTTTCGTTACATCCTGTGGCTGTAAAAATCGGTGGTGAGTATTACACTCGTTCGATTCAACGTGTAAATAAAGACTTTTATTCTTTGTCTTTTTATTGCGCGGTGGATATTGGTATTGTGCTCAATGAAGTTGATTTGATAGATATTAATTATCCACTATCTACTAAGTTAGAGCGAATTCGCAACAGCTTAGGTCCACCGCATCTGGTGATGGGTTGTGATTGTTTTTTACGTCGGCTGGAAGTGCGAAGTAAGTCATTAAATGAAGAAACTCGTGAGATTCAAAATGAGTTTAATTTGGTGGGTTTTAATGCATATGGCGAACATATTAATGGGTTGCACTTGAATCAAACGTTTACTGGGGTCTATATCAGTGAGGATACGTATGAATAATAGGCTAGCTCCTGAATTTATGTCGTCGGCAGATGAAATTGCGTATCTCAAAGCACAAAATACTAAACTTCAGAAAATCAATGATGCATTAATCTTTCGGATCGAAGAGGGCCCAGATAATAATGCCGCGTATTCAGCGTTTGAAAACTCGGTGCATTTAGCCTTGCAAGTTAATCTCAAAACCCATGAATTGAATGAAGCATTATCTAAATTACAAGGATTAAACCAGCGTTTGTCTGACGCTAATAAAGAAGCGAATTTATTTAGACAACGGTTTATCGATGCAATAGAAAGTATTTCAGAGGCATTTGTATTACTTGATAAGCAAGGCAATATTATTTTCCAAAACTCTAACTTTATTCGTTTCTGGCAACACACGGATATGACGTCATTGGTGGGGAGCAATTATTACGAACTTAAATCTTTGGGCAAAACCAAAGGTATTATCTTAAGTGTTACGCCCAACAGTGAAGAAAATAACTCGGTGTATCATCTCAATAATGATCGCTGGTATCAACTCACAGAACGACGTATTCAAGATGGCGGGATGGTGTTGTTATTTACTGATATAACACGTATCAAACAAGCTGAATTACAACGCTACGAACGCGCTATTGCGCAGAAAAATAAACTCTTACAAGATTTGATTGATAACTTATCGCAAGGTGTATTATTACTCAATAAAGATGAAATACCTGAGGTCTGGAATGCCAAGTTTGAATATTTTTGTGGCTTATCTCATGAAACCATTCAGCAAGTAACACAGTTACAGGAATTTAGCAGTATTACCGATGTCTATTTGGATGCCAATCAACACTCCCACTATCATATACAAGAATTGTCCAATGGTAAGGTGATTGATGTGCATCGGCATTATTTGCATGATGGTAAAAGTATTATTACGCTTTCTGATATCACTGAACAACATCAGTACGAACAATCCATCAAAGAAAGTGAAAACTGGCTGCGCACCATTACCGATAATGTTCCTGCGATGATTGCTTATGTTAATAATAACAAACAATTTATGTTTACCAACAAAGTATATAATAAATGGTATGGCGGCAGCGCAGGCGATCTTGTTGGGAAAAATGTCGCACAAAGTAAACTGTTTGATGAATATGAACAAATCGCAGTCTATGTTGATCGCGCCTTAGATGGCGAAACGGTTACATTTGAAACTAAAGAAACAAATGAGAATGGTACAGAGTATTATCTTTTAAAATCGTATGTACCCAATAAAACAGAAAGGGGAGAGGTACTGGGATTTTTCGTTTTAATTAATGATGTGACTGAGCGGATTAATGCCGCACAAGCACTCAAAGATGCTAACTTTGAACTTGAACAACGTGTACAGACGCGCACGCAAGCATTAGAAAATGAAATCGATAACAGACGGGCGGCTCAACAACGATTATCATTAGCAATGCTCGAAGCAAAATCAGCAACCGAATCAAAATCGAAATTTCTAGCAGCGGTGTCTCACGATTTATTACAGCCGTTAAATGCAGCGCAATTATTTGCGGCGTCGTTACTCGGTGATTTTGACCCTAATGAAAAACCACTCTTAAACTCAATAAAAAGCTCACTTAATGATTTAGAAAATTTGATTGTGACATTAGTGGATATTTCTAAACTGGATGCAGGAGTAATTAAACCAGACAAACAAATATTTGCCCTTAACTCATTATTAGAAAATATCTCTGCCGATTATGAAAAAATTTCACTCGTACATGATATTGATTTTACATTTGTTCCAACCAGTGTGTATGTTGAATCAGATAGTTTATTACTGGCTCGAATTTTACGAAACTACTTATCCAATGCCGTACGATATGCCCGTGGAAGAAAAGTCACTCTAGGATGTCGTCGGCGTCTTGCTCATATTGAAATTCAAGTATGGGATACAGGGGGCGGTATTGAAGCGGCAAATTTACAAGAGATTTTTAAAGAATTTAAACGCTTAAAAGGTGCGGTTCAAGCACAACAAAGTTTAGGCTTAGGTCTAGCAATTGTTGATAAAATGGCAAAAGTGCTTGGGCATGACATTAATGTGGTGTCTGAATATGGTAAGGGTTCGTGTTTTTCAGTTAGTTTACCGATCATGGATAAACCGCAAAGAACTACATATTCACAACAACAGCCAGCGCTATTTAATCATGATTTAGACGGGGCTGTCGTATGGATGGTAGATAATGATCCGACGATCTGCGATGCGATGCAAATTTTATTGTCAAAATGGGGCTGTGATATAGAAACAGCCACGTCCTTAGATGTATTAGGCGATAGCGTTGATTTGGTAGACGGTACCTGTGATTTATTATTAGTAGATTACCATTTAGATAATGACCAAACCGGTATTATGGTTGCGGATGCTATTAATCAACTGAGAGCTCAGGCAATACCGACAATTATGATTTCAGCCAACTACTCAAAAGAGTTACAAGAGCAGTGCAAGGCATCAGAGATATCGCTACTCAATAAACCAGTCAAACCACTAAAGTTGAGAATGACCATGCAACAATGCATTAAGGCTTATAACAAATAAGGTTAGCGTTTTAAGTATTGGTCAAAATCAATATTAGCGCTACCCACAACGACTTTAACACGGTTAGACGCTCCGAGCTTTTTCAATATAGACGACACATGGGACTTAACCGTGGTTTCTGAAATGTTCATTTCATAGGCAATGTATTTATTGGCTTCGCCTTGAGTCAGGTATTTCAATACCATCAGTTCTTTGCGGGTCAACAATTGCATTTTCTCGGGTAAGATCTCAAAATCTCTGTTTTTAGATGAAGACTGCGGTTTAATTGGAGCACGGATCAAATCAGAAGGTAGGCAAACATTGCCATTAAAAATTGATTCTAATGAACTAGTAATCGTATCAACACTAGATGATTTAGAAATAAAGCCTACCGCCCCATAAGAAATCGTTTGTAAAATTTGCTGTTTTTCGCTTTCAGCCGAAATAATTACAACAGGGATAGTAGGATACTCATTACGTAATTCAAGTAGTCCATTTAACCCAGATGTACTCGGCATATTCAAATCTAACAACACCAAATCAATATCTTCATGCTCTTTGAGCACCGAGTGTGTTGCTTCAATAGATTCGGCTTCTAAGCATGAAGAACCTGGGAAATTATTGGCGATAATTCCAGTAATGGCTTGTCTGAAAATGGGGTGGTCATCGACCACTAATAACTTATACATAACACCTACTTCACAAGTAAATAACAAGCTTGATGATAACACTATATGCGTGCCTATTGTGCATCATAATACTGATGGATGATAAAATAAAAAGGGCACCTAATACAGGTACCCGTTGGATTTAATCACCATGTTTCAACATTATTTTTAGTCATCTAAAAACTAATGCACATATCTATTAATAATTAAAAAGTAACAACGGTTCCGATAGAGAACGTCTTGTTATCTTCTGCGACACTAGATACTGAATTTTCCGATTCTGTGTTGTTATATTCTGCCACCAAAATGACGCCAGGACGAACCGTACGGAAATAACCTAACGCAAAGTTTTTATGCGTAGTTGTACCCGCAGCAGTATTGGCGGTATCTAGATTCTCTGTTTCACCAGATGAAATGACAAAGCGATTAGCACCCATCGTATAAGAGGCTTGTAATAACATACCATCGGATTCATTAGATTCTGCGCCGACAACATGGTCAAGCCCAGCTACATGGCCTAAACCTTCAGATGAATAACCTGATGCGGTGAGTGAAAGACCTGAAAATTTCACATTTAAGCCATAACCGATCCCAGATTGGTCCTGACTGACACCTGATACTTCACTCGATTGTGATACGCCATTTACCCAAGCTTTAACTGCTGCACTATCAAGATCTACCGCATATGACGCTTCAAATTCCATTCGCGGTGTATCTTCTGAAGAATCAGCTGCCGCTTTATTTGGATCCATGATCCCAACAGCAATATTAAAACCATTCATATCTGTAGAGCGGTAAGTAATTTGGGCCTTAGGGAACGGATAAACATAACCGGTAGAAATATTACCAAAAGAAACATTACCACCATCAACTAAACCGAAGGTATCAGAAGTTTGGCCATAACCTAATAACAGCTCATCGCCAAGGATATTGGTACGGTTAAATAAACCGAAGTCTTTACCTAAGGTGACAGAACCCCAGTCTCCAGACAACACAGCATAAAACTGACGCACATCAATTAATGAGTTTGTTCCTAGTGCGTTTGCACCTCGGTTCAAATCGGTATCGTTAACACTTACCCAAAAAGAAGAACGCACTTCGATCTTCATATCGTCTAACTGTTTGCCGTAACCGAAACCAATGTTATTGGGTAAAAATCCCATTTTGACTCGAGATTGGTCGCGCTCCGATACTGCGCCAAGGGCGTCAGTCGCTTCGATGTTACTGTTGACATAAAATATATTAATCAAGCCATCTGCTGAAAAAGTCGTGCCATCATTATTATATATTTCGACAGCAGCTTGTGTAGCAAATGAACTAGCTAAGATTGCAGTAGCAAGTAAACTTTTAGTAAAAGTGTGTTTCATAATTGCGTCCTAATGTGTGTTTTATGTTATAGAAATGACACAATACTGTGAATGGACGATTATATTAATTCCACAATCTACTGATTTGTAACGTTAATTGGACATAGACTTGATACGTAGCACTTTAGGATGATGAAAATAACACTCAAGTGCTAATCCTGAGATAATTGACCTTCTAAGATTTTAGGAAAGCGCTTGAATAACTCACTTTTGAGGTTGGTTTGAGCGGCAGAATCATATGCTTTGTAAACATTGTTTAGGGCTAGTTCATGAATAATACGCGCAGGGCTTGGTGATAAAAAGACGACACGATCACCTAAATATAATGCTTCATTCAAATCATGGGTTACAAATATAATCGTGGTTTTATGGAGCTTCGCGAGACTGATTAATAACTCGCGACATTGCATAGCCGTTGGTGCATCTAACGACACAAAAGGCTCATCTAATAATAAGATCAGAGGCTCAATAACGAACGCACGAGCAATACTTGCACGGCGCTGCATGCCTCCAGATAGATGATTGGGGTAGCTATTGGCTTGAGCAGCTAAGCCAACCGCGTCTAATATAGCGGTGATTTTTACCGGATCATCTTTGGGCATGACTAATGCGATATTTTCATACAGTGTCAGCCAAGGCATTAAACGCGGCTCTTGAAATATATATCCGATAGTGGGAGAGGGAGTCGCAAATTGCAACATGATATCGCCGCTAACGTGTTCATTTACATCATCATTTTGCGTATTAATTATCCCTGC
>DBBN01000079.1 GCA_002292215.1 Glaciecola sp. UBA983
TAACGTATGGTTTGGGTACAATTCGGCTATGGCTGCTTGCGCCATAGGACTCAAATATTGAGTCGCAATTTCACCTGTAACGCGATGACCTATTTTGCCCCATGCCCACGCTGACTGACTGACACTCAGCAAGCTACTTACTACAAACAAGCACACAATAATGTGTTTCATGTTAACGGTCCTTAAAAAAATAATAATAAATTTCAATAAAATACAGGTTATGCTGGTTTGTAGCCCCAACGTTGCATAATTGTTTGATCCACACCCACATGGTCTAAAATACGCGCCACCACAAAATCGACTAAATCAGCAATGCTCTTAGGTTCATGATAGAACCCAGGAGCAGCAGGCATAATAGTCACGCCAATTTGTGATAACTTCAGCATATTTTCTAAATGAATGGTCGAAAATGGCATTTCTCGCGGCACTATAATCAGCTGGCCACGCTCTTTTATTACAACATCCGCCGCACGTTCGATCAAGTTATCACTCGCCCCCATAGCAATGGCTGATAAGGTCCCCGTAGAACAAGGACATACCACCATGAGCTTGGGCGCAGCAGAGCCAGAAGCCACAGGAGAAAACCATTCATCTTTGCCACATGCAATAATCTGACCTGGTTGAGCCGAAAAACGCTCGGTAAAAAACGCACTGACCGCTTCGGGTTTACTTGGTACTTTGAGGTTTTCTTCCGTTGCCATGACGACTTTTGCCGCAGACGAAATTAGGACATAAACTTGAAAATCCGCTTTGACCAATAACTCTAATAAACGCAAAGCATATGGCGTTCCAGACGCTCCTGTAATGGCTAAGGTAATGCGCTTATTCCAAGCAGTTAAGGTCGATACAGGTGTTAGGCTCATGTTATGCGTCCTTATATTTGCGGGTTAATGCATCGAGTAATTTACCATGAATTCCAGCAAAACCACCATTACTCATTACTAAAATATGATCCGACGGCTGGGCTTCTTTGACAACCGCCGCCACTAATTTTTCCACATCTTGATAAGAGTGAACAGGCGCAATACTGTCGCGTGCCACTTCATCAATAGACCAGCTTAAATTAGCCGGTTCAAAAATAAACACTTCATCCGCTTTTGCCCACGAATCGGTCAGCTGTTCTTTATGGATACCCAACTTCATAGTGTTAGAGCGCGGTTCTAATATAGCTAAAATGCGCTGTACACCAACTTTGGCTTTTAAACCTTCAACTGTGGTTTTAATGGCTGTCGGATGATGCGCAAAATCATCATATACAGTAATATTATTGATCTTGCCTTTGATTTCCATGCGACGTTTAACATTCACAAACTCACTTAATGATGCGATAGCAATTTCCGTAGTCACCCCAACATTGTGTGCTGCCGCTATCGCCATCAAGCCATTGTGAACATTGTGATCACCTATTAATTCCCAAGACACTTCGCCTTGTAATTGACCTTGGTAATACACTTCAAAGCGTCCACCATCGGCTTGTGTTTTTTGTGCTGTCCAATCTTTGGAAATAAATTCTTGGCGAGTCCAACACCCCATTTCTAATACATCTTGCATATTGTTATCGTGCTTTTCAGACAATATCAGGCCATTAGCTGGCACGGTACGCACTAAATGATGGAATTGTTTTTTTATCGCATTGAGATCATCAAAAATATCCGCATGATCAAATTCTAAATTATTGAGCACTAACGTACGTGGACGGTAATGGACAAACTTGGAGCGTTTATCAAAAAAGGCACTGTCGTATTCATCGGCTTCTATGACAAAGAAGTTACCTTCGCCAATCCGCGCCGACACACCAAAGTTTTCTGGTACGCCTCCGATCAAAAAGCCCGGTGTATAACCTGCATATTCGAGGATCCACGCCACGATACTAGCAGTGGAGGTTTTGCCATGTGTACCGGCTACCGCTAAGACCCAACGGTCTTTGAGTAAGTTATCTAATAACCATTGTGGGCCGGAGGTATAAGGTAAGTTGCGATCTAGCACATATTCTACTGCAGGATTACCGCGTGACATCGCGTTACCAATGATCACCATATCTGGCTCAGGTGTAAACTGGGACACATCATAGCCTTCGGTCAAGGTAATGCCGAGCCCTTCTAATTGCGTAGACATGGGCGGATAGACGTTACGGTCGGAGCCAGTAACAGTATGGCCTAATGATTTGGCAAGGGCTGCAATGCCCCCCATAAAACTACCGCAAATTCCTAAAATATGTACATGCATGATGGATTCTTATTTGGCTAGATGAAAAAAATAATCGTAATACTTTAGCAGATTATACCCTGTTAACCTACCAACCGGCTATATCGGATCTATATCCGAGTTAACATACGCGTTAAAAGTAGGTACACTAGCTGTACAGGGAAAGTACAATAAAAACAATAATCCTTTCTTATGGAGTCTTTACTCCTCTGTACCCTACTCTATTCATTAATAAAGGTTTTATGTGTTATGAAACGATTAAATTCGCAATTACAGCAAGATGGAGCACCGCTCGAACTCATATTATTAATCCGGACTTTATTGGCTGGCTGCAAAGAAATTTCATTTCGTGTTTCCCAAGGTTCATTAGCAGGTGTGCTCGGTTCGACACTGTCTGAAAACGTCCAAGGAGAAACACAAAAAAAACTCGATGTCATCTCCAACCAAATTCTCAAAGATACCTTGAGTGAATCAGGTTACGTCAAAGCTATCTCTTCAGAAGAAGAAGATGATGTTGTCCCCTGTAACCCTGAAGGCAATTATTTAGTCAGCTTTGATCCGTTAGATGGCTCATCGAATACTGAGATCAACAGCTTAATCGGGACTATCTTTTCGATTACTCACGCCCCGCAATGGATGGATGCAGATGATCCTTCCGCTTTCTTGCAACCGGGTACGCAAAGTGTGGCTGCAGGCTACGTGTTATATGGTCCTTCGACTATGCTGGCTATGACCACCGGGCGCGGTACTCATCTTTATACCTTGGATAAAACCCATGGAGGCTTCTTACTGACTGAAGCTAATTTACAAGTACCACAAGACACCAGCGAATTTGCAATTAACGCATCGAACCAACGTCACTGGGAGCAACCGATACAAGATTATGTGACTGATTTAATTCTTGGCACTGAAGGTCCTCGTGGCAAAGATTACAACATGCGCTGGGTCGCAGCGATGGTGGGTGATATTCATCGTGTATTATGCCGTGGTGGTATTTTTGCATATCCGTTTGATAAGCGTAATCCCGATAAACCGGGTAAATTACGGTTATTGTATGAAGCGAATCCGATGGCATTTTTGATGGAGCAAGCAGGCGGTTTAGCCTCAACGGGCGAAGGAAGGATCATGGAAGTGATGCCAACTGAGATCCACCAACGAATACCAGTGATTATTGGTTCAGCCAATGAAGTAGAAGCGTGCTTAGGTTATTACAACCGATAAATAATCAACGGCATTGGCTTTTTATTCGCCCATGCCGTTTTTTTGTTTTATCATTGCGCTTTACTATTGCGTTTATTTACGCACTTTAATACTTAGAGAATCTCCGATATGCCCCATCCTTTTGCTCAGACCCCCAAATGGTTAAGTGTTTGGCTGTTCACCATAATCAGTGTTGGCGTTTTCGCTGCACAACCACAACCCAAAGAACTGTTTTGGGAAGATATGGTGCCTAAAGGATTTATTGCCCCAGAAGTCACGGTTGATCATTTAAATAACATGTCACAAGCTGCGCCCAACGCGCCAGTTTTACCCGAGCTAAACGGCCAATATGTAAAAATCCCTGGATTTGTTGTGCCATTAGAAGGCACAGCTGAATTGACGACGGAGTTTTTGTTAGTCCCCTACTTTGGTGCATGTATTCATGTACCGCCACCGCCATCTAATCAAATTGTTTATGTGACATTCAAAAACGGGGTGCCCATCGATAATTTATATGATGCTGTGTGGGTTGTGGGCAAGTTGTCTACCGATGGTTGGAGTGGTGATATTGCGACCGTGGGTTATACGCTAGAAGGCGTGGAAGTATTGCCATACGAATAAGGGCGAGTGCTCGCGCCCTTATTGTATTTACATTAACCAATTGTGCTTATTGTGGCACTAGCCACTCTAATAATTGCGCTCGATGCGCGTCACTGATTGGCATAGCACGCTGTTGGACATAATCAAACTGCACTAATGTCGTCGTCCCTTTCGCTACCACAACTTGCTCATTTTCGGCATTGGCCTGCTGCACTTCTTGATACACCACAAATGAACTGTTACCAATACGCTGAATACCAGTACGAATGGTCACTGCTTTGCCATAGTGGATCTGCGCCACAAAATCTACCGTGAAACTCGCCAAAATCAACGGCCAATTATCCAAGTCTAACTCCGGATTAAAGACTTTGAATATCGGTTCTCGTGCCGTTTCAAACCACTGCGGCACCACGGTATTGTTGACATGACGCAGGGCATCAGTTTCATAAAAACGAATGTTAAATGTTTCACTCAACATAACGTTGTGGACCTGTGAGCATTGGTTTTAAGAATCGTCCCGTGTGCGAGGCTGCGACTTCAGCAACGTCTTCAGGTGTACCTTGAGCAATGATTTGACCACCACCAGAACCGCCTTCTGGACCTAGATCAATGACCCAATCCGCCGTCTTGATCACATCCAAGTTATGCTCAATGACCACCATTGTATTGCCGGCATCACGTAAGCGATTCAAGACTTCCAACAACTGCTTAATATCGTGAAAATGTAAGCCCGTAGTAGGTTCATCTAAAATATACAGGGTTTGTCCCGTATCGCGCTTAGATAACTCTTTGGCCAACTTAACCCGCTGAGCTTCACCACCTGACAAAGTCGTCGCCGCTTGTCCTAAACATATATAGGATAAGCCTACATCTTTTAACGTTTGCAGTTTGCGGTTAATAGCAGGGATCGCATCAAAGAACTCTCGGGCGTCTTCAACGGTCATTTGCAAAATCTCGTGGATGTTTTTGCCTTTATAACGAATTTCTAAGGTTTCGCGGTTATAGCGTTTACCCTTACACACGTCACATGGCACATATACATCTGGTAAAAAATGCATTTCAACTTTAATCACGCCATCACCCTGACAGGCTTCACAACGTCCACCTTTGACGTTAAAACTAAATCGTCCAGGCTTGTACCCCCTTGAGCGTGCTTCTTGTGTGCCTGCAAACATTTCACGAATTGGCGTAAAAATTCCGGCGTAAGTAGCAGGATTAGATCTCGGTGTACGACCAATTGGACTTTGGTCAATATCGACTACTTTGTCCAATAACTCTAAGCCTTTCATGGTTTTATACGGTGCCGGCTCGCCTAACGTTGCGTTGTTTAATTCACGCTGCGCAATTTTATAAAACGTATCATTAATTAAGGTCGATTTACCTGAACCCGATACGCCAGTAACACACGTCATGATACCTGTTGGCACACGCAATGTTACATCTTGTAAATTGTTACCTGTAGCACCCGTCAATTCTAGCCATTCGTTGTTCTTAGCTGTATTGCGTTTAGCTGGGATCGCAATCCCTTCACGACCTGATAAATACTTACCCGTTAATGAATGCTCCGCATTTTTAATATCTTCCAGTGAGCCTTGCGCGATAATTTCACCGCCATGCACCCCAGCCCCAGGACCAATATCAATAATATAATCCGCTTCTTTGATAGCATCTTCATCATGCTCAACCACAATCACGGTGTTACCTAAATCTCGCAAATGACGTAGGGTTTTTAAAAGGCGTTCGTTATCACGTTGATGCAAACCAATGGAAGGCTCATCCAGCACGTACATGACGCCCACTAAACCTGCACCAATTTGACTAGCCAAACGAATACGCTGCGCTTCACCGCCGGATAACGTGTCAGCACTGCGTTCTAGTGATAGGTAGTTTAAGCCAACATTCACCAAGAAATTTAAGCGTTCTTTGATCTCTTTTAGGATTTTTTCAGCAATCGCAGCACGCTGACCGGTTAATGTTAAGTTTTCAAAAAAGGCTAAACATTCAGCAATGGACATATGTGCCACTGTCGGTAAATTCGTTTTCTCAATAAAGACGTTGCGTGCTTCTAAACGTAAACGTGAGCCAGAACAGGTAGAACAAGGCTGCTGTGCTAAGTATTTAGATAACTCATCACGTACGGCATTGGATTCGGTATCTTTGTAGCGGCGCTCCATATTCGGGATAATCCCTTCAAATGGATGTTTACGCTGCATGATATCACCACGTTCATTGATGTATTTAAAGCTAATGCTGGTGCCTTTTGAGCCGTTGAGAATAATGTCTTTGGATTTTTTATCTAGTTCATTAAACGGAATGCTCAAATCAAACTTATAATGTTCAGCGACTGCTTGGAGCATTTGGAAATAATAATAACTGCGCTTATCCCAGCCACGGATCGCTCCACCAGATAAACTTAGCTCCTCATTACTCACCACGCGAGAGGGATCAAAAAACTGTCTCGTCCCTAATCCATCACAAGTTTGACATGCCCCAGCTGGGTTGTTGAACGAAAACATGCGCGGCTCTAACTCACTGATAGAATAACCACAGTGCGGGCAAGCGAAGTTTGCGGAGAAAATGATTTCTTCAGCGCTGACATCATCCATGTAGGCAACTTTGGCATTGCCACCAGATAAGCCTAATGCAGTTTCAAATGATTCGGCTAGGCGCAGTTGTAAATCTTCACGCACTTTAAAACGGTCAACAACCACTTCGATGGTGTGTTTTTTGTGGAGATCCAACGGCGGTGGATCAGACAAATCACAGACCTCTCCATCAATCCGCGCACGAATAAATCCTTGCGCAGACAAGCCCTCTAATGTTTTAAGATGCTCACCTTTACGGTCTTGGATCACCGGCGCAAGCAACATCAGCTTTGTGCCTTCTGGCATTGCTAAAACACGGTCAACCATCTGCGATACGATTTGCGCGTCGAGGGGTACATCATGCTCTGGACAACGTGGCACACCGACTCGGGCAAACATCAAACGCAAATAATCGTAGATCTCGGTGATTGTACCCACCGTTGAACGAGGGTTGTGAGAGGTAGACTTTTGTTCAATCGAAATGGCCGGAGATAACCCTTCGATATGATCGACATCGGGTTTTTCCATCATAGATAAAAACTGACGGGCATATGCAGACAAAGACTCAACGTAACGACGTTGGCCCTCAGCGTATAAAGTATCAAAAGCTAAAGAGGATTTACCCGATCCAGAGAGACCAGTAATCACGACTAACTTGTCGCGAGGGAGATCAAGGGAAATGTTTTTGAGGTTGTGCGTACGCGCACCACGAACTTCTATTTTATCCATGCAACCGTTTCAATGTGCAAAACCTGTAGTATGACATAATCGCTTGAGATTACGACATATATAAGTTGTTTATAATTGTGAGTCTTAATACGTAAGATTATGGGTTTTGATCAACTAGCTGCCACCTTATTGACTTAATGCCACACATTTACCCTTGCTAAAATTGTGCTAGAATGCACTCATAATTATTTACTTAAAGCTTGAAGTCCTAACCGTGAACGCTACCGAAATTCGTGCCGCTTGTGCACTTGCCGCTATTTATATTTTGCGCATGCTAGGATTATTCATGGTCATGCCAGTATTGGCAATTTTAGCAATGGATTACCAAGGTTACACCCCCTGGTTGGTGGGCTTAGCGATTGGAGGCTATGGCTTGACCCAAGCATTGCTGCAGATCCCCATGGGGATGCTATCGGATCGCATCGGACGTAAGCCAGTCATTGTTGCTGGCTTAGTATGCTTTGCTATCGGAAGTGTCGTGGCAGGGATGGCTGATAGTATGACATGGTTGATTATTGGTCGGATAATGCAAGGTGCTGGCGCGATTGCCGGTGCAGTGATGGCATTAGCGGCTGATGTCACGCGCGAATCTCAGCGCACCAAAGTCATGGCAATTATTGGGGTCTCAATTGGGTTTTCTTTTTATCTGGCTTTATTACTAGGTCCTGTGCTATCAAGCTCATACGGTTTGAGCGGGATTTTTTATATTACGGCATTATTAAGCGTCGCCGGTATTGCCTTAGTCTTGTTTATTGTCCCTAACGCCACCAATATTGCGCCAAGTGCCGATACGTTGCCACGACTCTCTCATATCAAAGTCCTGTTCACCCATCCACAGCTGCGTTTATTGAATATTAGTGTATGCTTATTGCATATGTTTATTACTATTTTATTTGTACAATTACCCCGTTTATTGAGCGATAGTGGGATTGCCCTGAGCGCACAATGGACATGGTATTTACCAGTATTGTTGTGTTCAATTGTGGGTTTAATGGTACTCATGCAATTAGCCAAAACTCAGCCTAAAGGCGCCATGCTAATCAGTATTGTTGCCATGACGTTATGCTTTGCAGGACTAGCGTATCATGCTAATGCGACGTTGAATCTAAGTTATTTGTATGGCTTTGCGATAGTCTTTTTTATTGGATTTAATTATCTAGAAGCAAATATTCCAGCACTCGTATCGAGCATTGCCCCAGCCGGCAATAAAGGCAGTGCGATGGGAATTTATGCTAGCTTTCAATTTTTTGGTGCTTTTTTAGGCGGGATCGTTTCTGGCCTAATGATCAGTTCATTTTCTGAAACAGCACTGTATACTTTATGTATCTTGATTGGAGTTGTGTGGCTCATAATTATTTCAATGTTAAGTCACCATGAGCGCTTAAAACGCGTTACACTTAGCCTCAATCAAACGAATTACTCGGTCGCTGAAATCGCAACTCGATTACAAGCAATAACCGGTATTAAAGACATCACTGTGGTTGAAGATGAGCAGGCGGTCTACCTTAAAGTAGACGCAGCAACCTTTGACTTAACGTTAGCACAACAAGCAGTCCAATAATCACGAGGTAGCAGATGGCGACTAAAGGCGTAAACAAAGTAATAATCGTAGGTAACTTAGGTAACGATCCTGAGATCCGTAATTTGCCCAATGGCGGCGCAGTCGCTAATTTGAGCGTTGCGACTAGCGAAAGCTGGAAAGACCAACAAGGTCAACCACAAGAGCGCACTGAATGGCATCGCGTTACTATGTATCGTCGTCTTGCTGAGATTGCGGGTGAGTACTTGAAGAAAGGCTCACAAGTATACTTAGAAGGTAAATTGCAAACTCGTAAATGGCAGGACCAACAAGGTAATGATCGTTACACAACTGAAATTATTGCTGACCAAATGCAAATGCTAGGTGGTCGTAGTGGCGGCGGCCAAGGCGGTAACATGGGTGGTGGTAGTTATAACCAACCACAACAAAGTAATCAAGGTGGCAATGGCGGCGGTTACAACCAAGCACCACAACAAAACAATCAAGGCGGTTATAACAAACCACCACAACAGGCAACTTCAGCACCACAAGCGCCAAAAGAGCCTGATTTTGAATTTGATGACGATATTCCTTTTTAGCATCGAACTCAAAACCCGAAAATAATCACCTTATCTAACGCCCTTATTACAAGGGCTTTTTTACATAATTTGGCAATGAATAATGATTAACACTAAAATATATAAAGCGGTTTATAGTCTATCTGAGCAGCTAATGAAAGCGGCCAATAGCAATGACCAAGACTCATTCGATCAATTATTCGCTGAATTAAAAGCGATATGCGTCGATAACGAAGATACCAACAAAGACCATCCTGAACAGTGGGAAACATTGGCTGATTTTACTGCCGATTTAGACGAAGCAGTTGCCGGATATGAAAAAGCATTGACCAAAGCAAAGGCGATTAATTCAAAAGATCACATGTCATCAATTGCACTATCCATGGCGCTTTTACAAATAGAATTGGGACACACCGACGCGGCAATAGACAATCTGAAAAATGCCAAAATCAGTGCTAATAAAATTGAAGACAAAGAGCTTAAAGCTGAAATACATGATCGACTTGAAGCGCTTGTAGATGGTTCGTATTAACCAAACGCCTCATCACAGCTAAATCCACTAAGCCCAGCATTTTTGTTGGGCTTTTTTGTGACTTTCACTTTAACGACCAACATCATCAATATTACGATTAGCGGAAATCCCTTGCCACGAAGATGCCCCCAAAGTGACAATTTACTGTCGCAATATAAATAAGACCAAATATTATTTTGTAGGTCGAAAGTTTGATAGCGCGAAACTATAATTAAAAGATAAGCAATTGGTGTTTGAACTGCACACAAGCAAAGGATCCTAACGAACGCTTATCAGCGCGCATCGCAAAGTTAGATAATAACTTTCAAGATCAAATCAACGAACTGATCCGCGCTGAACAAATGCCCAAAGTATTAGAAACCCTGTTTAGCAAATCGTTAAAACTCGCATTAATTGCAATGCGCTCTATCGAACCGGTAGATTTATTTGCCAAAGATAAACGGGATTTTAGTTTGTATCAACATGGGATGCGCTTGGTGTTTAAAGGTAATTATTTTGATGTTAACATTATTTGTCCAGGGCGACACCATTCGGGATTATGTCATTAAATCAATAGGACGCCAATGCGTTGTACTTGCACAGAGTAATCGCGATTTTCGCCACTGTTAGGCGATATTAAGCAAAATCAAAAGTCAGATTTATGGTAGGTTTAACTAGATCTGGCTTTTTTGTGTCTGTTTTATGAAAATAAAGTATGCAATATATTGAAACTTCCCATAAAATACCTGTCATAAAGAAAGACTCCTAATAACTACAAAATAAAGGCTTGTCATGTTTAAAAAGCTGCGCGGTTTATTTTCCAATGATTTATCTATCGATTTAGGTACAGCCAACACATTAATCTACATAAAAGACAAAGGGATCGTGCTTAACGAGCCATCTGTAGTTGCTATCCGTGAAGAACGTCCTGGCTCACCGCGAAGTGTTGCTGCCGTTGGTAGCGAAGCAAAAAAAATGCTTGGTCGTACTCCTGGAAACATCAAAGCCATTCGCCCCATGAAAGACGGCGTCATAGCAGATTTTAATGTCACTGAAAAAATGCTCCAACACTTTATTAAGCAAGTGCATGATAACAATTTTTTACGTCCATCACCGCGCGTACTCGTCTGCGTGCCATGCGGATCGACGCAAGTTGAGCGTCGTGCGATAAAAGAATCAGCCGAAGGCGCCGGTGCACGCGATGTGTATTTGATTGATGAGCCGATGGCGGCGGCAATTGGTGCAGGTTTGCCCGTGTCAGAGCCGACCGGTTCAATGGTCGTCGATATCGGTGGTGGTACCACTGAAGTTGCGATCATTTCACTCAACGGTGTGGTGTATTCTTCATCCGTTCGCATTGGTGGTGACAAATTTGACGAAGCCATTATTAACTATGTTCGTCGTAACTTTGGCTCATTAATTGGTGAGGCGACAGCAGAAAGAATTAAACACGAAATCGGCGCGGCTTACCCAGGAGAAGATGTCAAAGAAATTGAAGTTCGTGGACGTAATCTTGCCGAAGGTGTGCCTCGTAGTTTCGTGCTAAACAGCAATGAAATTTTAGAAGCATTACAAGAACCGTTAACTGGTATAGTGTCTGCTGTCATGGTGGCACTAGAGCAATCTCCTCCTGAACTGGCTTCGGATATCAGTGAACATGGTATGGTATTAACGGGTGGAGGTGCATTATTACGCGACCTTGACCGTTTATTAATGGAAGAAACAGGTATCCCAGTTGTGATAGCTGAAGATCCGTTAACATGCGTTGCGCGAGGTGGTGGTAAAGCATTTGATCTGATCGATCACCACGGCGGCGACTTGTTCTCACATGAATAACGAGTAAAGGCAACGGATGTTGCCTTTTTCATTATGAAACCGATATTTAAACGTGGCCCATCCCTAGAAGCACGACTAATGATTGTTGTCGTGTTCTCTTTAGCTCTGCTTGTTTCTGATGGCTTGTATGGCATATTTACACCTGTGCGCAGTGTTCTGACGACGTTCGTCTCCCCGATCCAATATATAGCCTCCCTACCCGCATCTTTATTAAACGCCAGCTCCAACCGCATTATTTCTCAAGAAGAACTCATTGCAGAGAATGACTTACTGATCCAACAAATGATGGCACTGCAAGCAGATAACCAGCGTTATCAAAGCCTATTAGCTGAAAATGAGCAGTTACGTAAATTGCTCGATGCTCCGGTACAAACTGCACTGCCAAAAACCGTCGCAGAACTCATGGCTGTCGATAACAACCCTTATTCATTACAGGTATTGATTAACAAAGGCAGCTTAAGTGGTGTATATAATTCACAGCCCGTCATTGACGACCAAGGCATAGTGGGACAAATCGTCGATGTGGCACAAACCACATCTCGCGTATTATTAGTCTCTGATCTATCCCATGCAATTCCAGTGCGCATTTTACGCAATAACCTACGCTTAATAGCCAATGGTAGCGGTGAGCTTAATGCACTGAATGTAAGACACGTCGCCCATAGTGCCGATATTGCTGAAGGTGATATATTGGTGACATCTGGATTAGGTAATATTTTTCCTGAAGGCTATCCGGTGGCAGTCATTGCCAGTGTTGTACGTGACGAAGGACAACCGTTTGCAACCGTTAAAGCTACACCTTTGGCGCGGTTAGACCGCTTACGGTATTTGTTATTATTGGGTCGTGAAAATACGCCGCTGGAGACCCGTAATGAATAAACGCTATGTCATTTACATGACCCTGTTTATTGCACTGGTATTAGAAGTACTCCCCATGCCGTTAGACCTCGTCGTATACCGACCTGAATGGCTGTTATTAGTGTTAATCTATTGGAATATCGCCTTACCGCAACGCGTCAATATCGGGATTGCTTTTATCTGCGGGATTATTTTGGATATTTTATTAGGCAATAGTCTAGGCTTAAATAGCTTGGCGTTAGTTATTTCGGTGTACATCAGTTCACTGCATTATCAGCGTTTACGCAATTATTCAATCTGGCAGCAGATGGCCATATTAGGTCTACTATGTGCCTTGTACAACTTAATTATATTTTGGTTGCAACACTGGTTAACCGATGTCTTATTTCAATTTACGTATTTTTGGCCCATTTTAACAACGGTATTTTTATGGCCTTGGCTATTTTGGTTATTGCGTAAAATCAGACGACAATTGGATCTAAAATGACAGCATTGTATAACCAACAACACGCACTAGTATTAGCCTCTGCCTCACCACGACGAGTCGAACTATTAAAGCAAATTGGGGTCGAATTTACGCAAGCCCCTGCTAATGTCAATGAAGATGTCCATGTCAATGAACAAGCTGCAGATTACGTGCTGCGGTTGGCTCGAGAAAAAGCCTTTGTGGTCGCTTTTACACAACCCGACAAATATGTATTAGGTAGTGATACGACGGTCCATATCAAGGGTAAGATTTTAGGTAAACCGACTGATTTTGATGATTTTATGACAATGATGGCGTTATTATCCGGACAGACTCATGAAGTCATAACGGCAGTGTGCATTGCGACAATAGGCACTACTGGACTAGATATGAGTGAAGTGGTGGTCACATCCAAAGTCACCTTTGGCGAGTTGAGTGAGCAACAACGACTCGCCTATTGGGAATCTGGTGAACCTATAGGTAAAGCCGGCGGATACGCGATCCAAGGTATAGGCGGACAATTTGTTAAGCATATTGACGGCAGTTATAGTGGCATTGTGGGCCTACCCCTCGCACAAACTGTTGCTTGCTTACAAGAATCAGGAGTGATTAATGCATGAGTGCTGAATTATTAATTAACGTCACGCCATCTGAATCTCGGGTGGCATTAATAGACAATGGTATTTTACAAGAAATCCATATCGAACGGCATACCAAGCTCGGCTTAGTCGGAAATATTTATCGTGGTAAGGTTTCTCGCGTATTACCAGGAATGCAAGCGGCATTTGTCGATATTGGCTTTGAAAAAGCGGCGTTTTTACATGCCTCAGATATTGTGATCCACAATGAAGTGATAGAGGATGTTAACCCCAACCATATTACCAAAAAAGACATCCGTGAGCTGGTTCGCGACGGACAAGATATCGTCGTCCAAGTCGTTAAAGATCCGATTGGTACTAAAGGCGCACGCCTGACAACTGATATTACCATTCCCTCCCGTTATTTAGTGTTTATGCCATCC
This sequence comes from Glaciecola sp. UBA983, assembly GCA_002292215.1. Classification (GTDB taxonomy): domain Bacteria; phylum Pseudomonadota; class Gammaproteobacteria; order Enterobacterales; family Alteromonadaceae; genus Opacimonas. Next base: position 14,109 of record DBBN01000079.1, read on the forward strand.
GTCACACATGTTGGTGTATCACAACGTATTGAAGATCCCGAAGAACGCGAACGTCTCAAAAATATCGTGCAGGCATTTTGTGATGAAAATGGTGGATTTATCTTGCGTACCGCAGCCGAAGGCGTCAATGAAGAAGAACTTGTCCAGGATGCCGATTTTTTAAAACGCTTATGGGGCATCATTCAAACTCGAATGAAAACCAAAACCGCAAATGTATTATTTCAAGATCTGCCTTTAGCCCGCCGTGTTATTCGTGATTTTACGGGAACCGAAATTGAAAAAATTCGGATTGACTCTAAGCTTTCATTTAATGAACTGGTGGAATTTACCAAAGAATACGTACCTGAATTACAAGGTAAATTGGAATATTACAAGGGCGAGCGTCCTATCTTCGACTTATATGATGTAGAAAATGAAGCTCAGCGGGCACTCAAGCGCCGTGTCGATCTTAAATCTGGTGGCTATCTGATCATTGATCAAACTGAAGCCATGACCACCATTGATATCAATACAGGTGCGTTTGTTGGCCATCGCAATTTAGAAGAAACTATTTTTAATACCAACATCGAAGCAACCCAAGCGATTGCTCGGCAACTGCGTCTACGTAACCTTGGTGGGATGATTTTAATCGATTTTATCGATATGGAGGAACCAGATCACCAAAGAAGGGTCTTACATTCATTAACCCTAGCATGTAGTTTAGATCGTGCTAAGACTAATATTCATGGTTTTACCGCGCTTGGCCTAATTGAAATGACGCGCAAACGCACCCGTGAGAGCTTGGAGCATATCTTATGTGAAGATTGTCCCGTATGCGAGGGGCGAGGGTCGATTAAGACCGTCGAGACCATTTGTTTTGAAGTCATGCGAGAAATTGTGCGAGTAAACCGTGCGTATGATGCTGATAAATTTGTCGTGTATGCATCTCCAGCAGTAGCAGAAGCACTCATGGGAGAAGAATCAGCAATGCTTGCCGAAGTTGAACTGTTTGTCACAAAACAAATCAAGGTGCAAACAGAACATTTATATAACCAAGACAAATTTGATGTGGTAATGATGTAAATATGAGTAAACCATCGGGCAATACTTGGATCACAACCAGCTTATCAATATTGTGGCGCAGCGCTACGATATTGTTGGTGTGTGCAGCAGTATTGATCACAGCTATACGCTTAAGTCTACCGCATACAAATCACATCAATGCGCATGTTACCCAATATTTGTCACAACAACTCAATGCACATATTGTAATCGGTAAGATTGATGGCTACTGGGAAGGTAACGGCCCTCATCTGACCTTGCATCAAGTTAATTTAACGCCTAATTCAACAGCAGATAGCCAAGCCCAAGGTGTCGAATTTGAACTCAATAACATCTACGTTGAAGTGGATTTGTTTGCATCAATACTGCAATGGAGCATTGTCACTGAAAAGTTTGAACTGCAAGGCTTACAGCTTGACTTAGATCTCAATAAAGCCCAACCAACCGAACTCGAAAACACATCAAGTAACTTGCCTGATTTACTACAAGATATTCTACTCAACAAATTAGAGTATTTTTCAGTGATCGAGTCCAGTATCAATATCAAACAAACTAACCAGACTCAACACATTGATATTAAACAGTTATCTTGGATAAACAATGGCGTAATGCACAAAGGGACAGGAGAAATATTTTTTAATAATAATCCTGAAAATATTGCACAAGTCTCGGCGCAACTAATCGGTCAGCCCGATAATTTACATGGCACTGTATTTTTAGAAACCCAAAAAATTGCATTTGGTCGATGGCTTTCAGCCTATATGCCAGCTCACATTGAGCTTGATCAAAGTGCAGCACAAGGGAACGCATGGCTCACCATCGATGGCTCTGCGATCACCCAAGTTCGTGGGCAAATTACACCAACTCAACTGCGCTGGAAGGATGCACAGTCATCGTTAATAACCAGTATTCAAAATGTCGATTTTATGGCTATCCCTCAAGGGGATACCTGGTTAGTGAATGCCCAAAATGTCGTCGTAGGGATCAATGACACCACCCTAGCGATGAATTTTAGTGCGTTGCGTGACGCCACTGGAACTTGGTCACTATCAAGCATCACCCCCTTTGCTGTCGCACCATTACAAGCCGTAGGTGAATTTTTCTTGTCAGGCAATGCCCAATCTTGGTTAACGCAAGCACAGCCACAAGCGCAAGTCAGCAATATCGAATTAGTGGCAAATAAAGCACAATGGTTAGGGCAGATTACATTTGAGCACGTCGCGCTACAACAAACATCACTACCGGGTGTAAATGATCTACAACTGATCGCCTCGTTCAAGCAAACGAAGAGTACAACAGCGATTGATTCGCTGCAGAGTGTGCACTCTCCGGTATTAGTCGGGATCCAAATTAAAGGTGAAGAACAATCGTTGTTGACCGATCAGTTATTAGCCCAAAATATCACTATGCACGCATTGGATGCGAGTCTATACCTGTCAATTGACCCCTATGAATTTTCAATATTACCTTCTAGGATCACTCTTGCCTCAGACTTAGTCCAAGCAGATGTTGAGTTAGCTTATCGCGGGAGTGAAGATGTGTTATCAATCAGCGCGTTACTCGCCCCTGAGACCGCCAAAAATGTCGTCAAGTTATTACCAACCACATTGATGGGTACGCAAACATACCAATATCTTGTCAATGCATTAGACACTGATACACAAACGGGTACGATTACACCGACGCGCTTAATTTGGCATGGTGCAGGACAAGATTTCCCTTTTGAACGAAATAACGGGGTATTTCAAGCAAGTTTATTCATGCACCAAGGTCAATTTAAGTTTGGTAATCAGTGGCCGATGCTCAGTGAGCTCGATTTAGAATTAGCATTTGAAAATAATGATCTCGTTATGCGCGCGCCGAGTGGCAAAATTCTAGATGTAACGCTAGCGGATTTGACCGCTACATTACCAGGTCTCAGTAGTCAAAGCTTACTGACCATTGATGCAACTGGCTCAGGGTCGGGTTATGCATTGGCGCAAGTGATGGCACAGTCGAGTTTAGCCAGTTCGCTGGGTCAGCTACTAAATGAAAACATCATTATTTCAAACGCGCTATCTGCCACTCTCAATTTACAGATCCCATTAGATAATGATGATGTGATTGCTAGCGGGACGATTGAGTTACCTAATAATTATATTCAATTTACAGATGTCGACTTGGCGCTAACTCAAGCGCAAGGTCAACTCAGCTTTGTCAACGATAAGATTACGGTGAATACCCTCTCCGCTAAGCTATTTGACCAACCGATAGCCCTGTCATTAGATGGCGCAAACAGTGCCGATGGTTACACGGCAAAGGTTGCACTTAGCGGCGATTGGGATGTGGCACAGTTTGCACACCTAGCGAGCGCCGAATATGCCCATGCCTTTGCAGGTCAAGCAACATGGCAAGGTCGATTAAACTTGCAGTTACCGCAATCAGGGATGCATTATACGTTTGATCTCAACAGTGATTTAGTCGGAGTCACCCATTCGTTACCCGCTCCATTTGCCAAAACACCCGATACCATCATGCCCTTATCTATCCGAGCAACCGGAACTGATTTAGCTTCTGAAATTAATGCAACACTTGGCGATGATGTGCGTTTTGCTGGCGTCCTACCTCATAAAGAAAAACAGTTTTCGCGCGCGCATTTAGCATTAGGCGCAAGTGAATTTCAAGGTACAGGGGTCGGATTTAGTATTTCTGCCAATTTACCCCGCCTTGATGTCGGTGAATGGTACCAAACCTTAGACCGCTTATTGGCTGGATTTGGGGGAACGACGACACCGATATTTTCAACACCTGAACGTATCTTCATGGCCATTGATCAAGTCACTCTAGCCAATCAAACTATCCATAACATTAATGCCACAGCCAAACAATCTGATAACAACTGGCAAATTGATCTGAATGCACGAGAAGCGCGCGGCACAGTGCGTTTATTTAATGACTGGCTGGGCAGCGGAATCGATATTCAAGCAGACTATATCAATATCAGTTCGCTTGCACAGACACCATTGGCGACATCGCGACCGTCCATAGACCCGCGCACCTTACCGCCAATTGCCTTTACCTGCACCCAATGCCGTGTGGTCGATAACAATCTTGGTGAAGTCACCCTGCGCACAACTCCCACTGAGACCGGAATGCGGATTAATCAACTCATGACTCAAAATGATCATGGTGGGGTGAATTTAACGGGGACATGGGACACGACAACAGATACCTCTTCACGTACGGCTATCAACGGTGAAATCACTAGTGATGATTTTGGTGCTTTCTTGAATGAATTTACGTTTTCAACTGGTATCAAAGACTCCGCAGCCCGTTTCAAGTTGGATTTAGCCTGGGATAATGCACCGTTTGATTTTGCCTTTGCGGATGTCAATGGCAATGTCGATTGGTCTTTATCCGATGGCTATCTTACGGAAATTAGTGATAAAGGATCGCGTATTTTTACCCTGTTGTCGCTTGATTCTTTGGTACGTAAACTCAGTTTGGATTTTCGTGATGTCTTTGCCAAAGGTTTTTTCTATGACAAAATCAATGGCACTATGACGATTGAAAATGGCATTGCATTCACCCAAGATACTGTTGTTGATGGTGGTGCAGGTGAAATCGATATTGCTGGTTATTCTGATCTAGTCAATCAAGAACTTAATTACACGGTCTCATTTGCACCAAATGTTACCGGTAACTTACCTGCTTTAGTCTATTTTATGGTCAATCCCCCTACGGCAATAGCCGCATTAGCAGTAAACCAAGTACTCACGTCTGCCAAGGTCTTCTCCAATATTAACTACTCAATCAGTGGTGCTTTTAGTGCCCCCGTTGTCACCGAATTAGAACGTCAAAGTACTGAAGTCCAACTGCCTCAACGTCAAAACGTACAGGTATTAAAAAGTGACGATGTACCATTGACTGAAATCGACAAAATTCCAGTCAATTTACAACCTCAAACTAAATAGAACCTATAGTATGAATCAGCCTATTAATTTAGTGGCAATACAGCTCGTATCCACACCTGATATTGATGATAATTTTGCACAAGTCATAGAGCAACTTGAACGAGCTAAACTCAATATTGATACTAATTTACCGTCATTAGTGGTGTTGCCGGAATGTTTTGCATTTTTTGGTGGACGCGATATCAGTGCCTTAACGTTATTGGATGCCCAGGTACAAGCACAATTATTTGATCGGCTCGCCAGCATTGCCAAGTGTTACCAAATTTGGTTAATCGCGGGTTCCATACCGACCCCCTCACCGGTTGCAGATAAAATGTACGCGACCGCATTGTGTTTTGATCCCCACGGGCAACTAGTAGGTAAATATCACAAGACACATTTGTTTGATGTTGATATCAATGATGCTACAGGTGCGTATCGTGAATCACAGTCAACGCTAGCAGGAACGGAGCCTTTCGTGCTAGAAACTGATTTTGGCCGGATTGGTGTCTGTATTTGTTATGATCTTCGATTTTCAACGCTGTTTAATGCGATGGTTAAAGACAGCGCAATCGATTATTTGGTCGTGCCAGCTGCTTTTACTAAAGAAACCGGTCTAGCGCATTGGCATCATTTACTCGCAGCACGCGCAATTGAGTATCAATGCTATGTCATCGCTGCCAATCAAGGCGGCACCCATACGAATGGTCGTCAAACCTATGGCCATTCTGCCATTTATTCACCATGGGGCGATGTCTTAGATATTATTAAACACAATGCAGGATTTGTGATTGCTAAAAACGATCCTATTCGGCATGATGAGATAAGAGCTGCGCTTAATGTGCAACAGCACCGTCAATTTTTTTAGGAGAACATGTGACTTCATCAGTCCAAGCTAATTTACTAGATGCCTCAGGGGTATCAGTGGCGCAAGTTAACGAAACACTGGGCTTGTTGTGTACGCATGACGTGAACTATGCTGACTTATACTTTCAATCTTCACAACATGAAACATGGGTGTTAGAAGACGGCATTATTAAAAATGGTAGCTACAATATCGAACGCGGAGTTGGTGTGCGTGCCATAAGCGGTGAAAAAACCGGCTTTGCATATTCTGACGATATCAATATTACCGCCTTGCATGATGCAGCTAAAGCCGCGCGATCAATTGCACCTGCGGTCAATGTAACAAAAGCGATCACGCCTTTTACCACCGTCGTCGCTGATGCTAAATACATGACTGACAACCCGTTATTGCAAATGCAAGATGCCGAAAAAATCGCATTACTCAAAGCCACGGATATATATGTTCGTGAACAAGCCACTAATGCATCACAAGTCAGTGTCAGCATCACTGGTGTCTATGAAGAAATCCTTGTCGCTGCGACTGATGGTACATTTGCGACTGACCAACGCCCACTGATCCGCTTAAATGTGTCGGTATTGCTCGAAGAGGGCGAACGCCGCGAGCGAGGAAGTTCTGGTGCAGGTGGACGCTATGCCTATGATTATTTTTCATCTGACGACAACGGTAAGCCATTTTACGAGCGTTTAGCGGATGAAGCGATACAGATGGCTCGAATCAACTTACAAGCCATTGACGCGCCTGCTGGCAATATGCCTGTTGTGTTAGGTAATGGTTGGCCTGGTGTGTTATTACATGAGGCAGTTGGGCATGGTTTAGAAGGTGATTTTAATCGCAAGGGCTCATCCACATTCTCTGGCAAAATTGGTCAACAGGTCGCCGCTAAAGGCGTGACAGTTGTTGATGATGGCACGATGCTCGATCGACGCGGTTCCATGACCATAGATGATGAAGGTACACCGTCTCAATACAATGTGCTTATCGAAGATGGAATATTACAAGGCTACATGCAGGATAAGCATAATGCGGCATTAATG
>DBBN01000126.1:0-5970 GCA_002292215.1 Glaciecola sp. UBA983
CTAGGCGACCTCTTCTAGGCGACCCTATCTACAGATAAATGCGCTAAGCCAATTAGCGCGTCTTTGTACTGCGATTCGGGGATGATACTCAGGGCTGCAATCGCTTTTTGGGCTTCGTCTAGGGCTTTTTGTTGGGTGTATTCAATCGAACCTGATTGATGCATAGCGGTTAAAATAGTGTCTAAATGTGCGAGACCGTTACCTTCCTTGATCGCACTTTTAATCAACAGAGATGCGGCTTGATCGCCATTCCACATGGCATGAAGTAAAGGTAACGTTGGTTTACCTTCGGCCAAATCATCGCCAACATTTTTTCCCATTTCATCAGCATCAGCGGTATAATCAAGAATATCGTCCACTAATTGAAATGCGGTGCCAAGATGTTTGCCATAATTTTGCATGGCAATCTCGACTGCTTCATCTTGCTTGGTAAGCACGGCAGCCAACTGGGTAGCGGCTTCGAACAAACGTGCAGTTTTGCTGTAAATAACATCAAAGTAGCTAGCTTCAGTCGTATTTGGATCATTCACATTCATGAGCTGCATGACTTCACCTTGAGCAATGCGATTGGTTGCATCAGATAAAATCTGCATAACTTTCATACTGTCTAAATCAACCATCATTTGAAAAGCACGAGAGTATAAAAAATCACCCACTAATACGCTAGCTTGATTACCAAATAATGCATTGGCAGTCTCACGTCCACGGCGTAATAATGATTCATCGACCACATCGTCATGGAGTAACGTTGCAGTATGAATAAATTCAATAATCGCAGCTAAATGATGGTGTTGTTGTGATTGAATATTTAACGCACGGGCAGCCAAAACACATAACAACGGACGCAAACGTTTGCCGCCGCTATTGACAATATAAAAGCCAAGCTGCTGAATGAGTGCAACGTCTGACTCAACCTGTGTTTGGATGAGCTGATTTACATGCTGCATGTCAGGGCTAGCAAGTTGCTTAATATCTTCTATGTTCATGGTTTTGGTCATGGATTCTATGATTACTGAAATACCAATACGATGTAAAAATATGTATTGAATTATTCAAATTATTGCCATAATGTTACAGTAATTACGGATAATTTCAGCTTGTTTGTACTTTTTTTTAATTAAAAAGTGAAAATAATTTTCCGAAATGACTGGTTTTACGCGCTGTGTACGACAAATTGTAATAAAACTCAAATTACTCCTTGAATCGATATCTCATTTTACGTATACTCTGCGCCCTAATTTTTAAATAAAGCGTCTATGTACGCAGAGCGGAGTAGAATATGTACGCGGTTTTCCAAAGTGGTGGTAAACAACACCGTGTGGCTGAAGGCCAAACCGTTCGTCTAGAGAAGATCGAAGTCGCCCCAGGCGAGTCAGTAGAATTCGATAACATCTTGATGGTGAGCAATGGTGAAGATGTTAAGATCGGCACGCCTTATGTTGCCGGTGGTAAAGTAACTGCAGAAGTTGTGACACACGGTCGTGGCGAGAAAATTAAAATCGTCAAGTTCAAACGTCGTCAAGGTCAGAACAAAAAGCAGATGGGTCATCGTCAGTGGTTCACGGAAGTGAAAATCACTGGTATTAACGCATAATAGGAGAACTAACACATGGCACATAAAAAAGCTGGTGGTAGTACCAAAAACGGTCGCGATTCAGAAAGTAAACGCTTAGGTGTTAAACGCTATGGCGGCCAAGAAGTTTTAGCTGGTAACATCATCGTACGTCAACGTGGTACTAAATTCCACGCAGGCACTAACATGGGTATCGGTAAAGATCACACCTTGTTTGCTCTAACTGACGGTAAAGTCCAGTTTGAAGTAAAAGGTCCAAAGAATCGTAGATTTGTAAGTATCGTTGCTGAGTAAGCGATATTTCAAGATTCTCTAAAAAACCCCGCTCAATGCGGGGTTTTTTGTGATCTAAAGAATAGTTTTTAAAAAATGACGCGTGTTTTATGGATGAACTGCGCACATATGCCTTGATAAGTGTATAATTAAGGTTCATTAGCGACAAAATTGAGTAATTAAGAAAGTCATGAAATTTGTAGATGAAGCAGAAATTCGCGTCGAAGCTGGCGACGGTGGTAACGGCACAGTTGGATTTAGACGAGAAAAATACATCCCTAAAGGCGGCCCTGATGGCGGTGATGGCGGTGATGGCGGTAGCGTTTTTCTGGTGGCTGACGAAAACTTAAATACGCTAATTGATTATCGTTTTGAACGTTTTCATCGTGCAGAGCGCGGTAAAAACGGCGGCGGAACAGATTGTACTGGACGTGGTGGTGCAGACTTAGAGGTCAAGGTGCCTGTAGGAACGCGTGTAACCGATAAAGATACCTTAGAAGTACTTGGAGACCTACTTAAGCATGGACAGCGTCTGAAGGTTGCTCAGGGCGGTTTCCACGGATTGGGTAATGCTCGCTTTAAAAGCTCAACTAACCGTGCGCCACGTCAAAAGACCGATGGCACACCTGGCGACATCCGTAATCTATTATTAGAATTAATGTTGTTAGCTGACGTAGGTATGCTTGGCCTACCTAATGCTGGTAAATCAACATTTATCCGCAGTGTATCCGCAGCTAAGCCTAAAGTGGCAGATTATCCATTTACAACGCTAGTGCCAAATCTAGGTGTGGTGCGTATGGACGCGATGCAAAGTTTTGTAATTGCTGATATCCCTGGTTTGATTGAAGGTGCTTCAGACGGTGCTGGTTTGGGTATTCAATTTTTGAAACATCTTGAACGTTGCCGGATCTTATTACATTTAGTCGATGTGATGCCAGCCGATGGCAGTAATCCGATTGATAATGCTCGCGCTATTGTCAAAGAACTAGAGCAATATTCACCTAAGCTTGCTAACAAAAAGCGTTGGTTAGTATTTAACAAAATTGATTTAATGCTTGAAGATGAAGCGCAAGAGTTATGCGCATCCATTGCTGCAGAATTAGGCATTGAAGATTATTATCAGATATCTGCATTCCAAAAACTAAACGTCAATGAATTGTGTCGTGATGTGATGACCTACCTTGAAGAATTACCTGCTGATATTTTAGCGGATGAAGAAGAGCAAATTGATTTCAAATGGGATTCTTACCATGAACGAACAATTGCAGAGCACGTTGATGTTGAAGACGATGAAGATGATGACGATTGGGACGACGAAGATGACGCGCACCCAAATACATTTTACGTATAATGGTCTAACACTCGATTCAATAGTTGAACAATGAATTAGTGTTGTACAAACTCAGCATAATACTCTAACGTACGGTTTCAAATAACCTTATGGAAGTCTATTATGCTGAGTTATATTACTTTAGGTGTGTCAGATTTAGAAAAATCCGAAGCCTTCTACAACGAACTTCTCGCGCCGCTCGGAGCAAAAACCTTAATTAAAATGGAACGCATTATCTTTATTGGTAAATCAATGGATGAACCGATGATATCGATTTGTGTGCCGTACAATGGTGATGCACCCAACCCTGGTAATGGCAATATGTTTGCGATTGCACCAGGCTCAAAAGAGCTCGTTAATCAGTTACACGCACAAGCTATTAGCTTGGGTGCAACCTGTGATGGCCCCCCAGGACAACGTATCCCAGATGTGTTCTATGGTGGATATTTTAAAGATCCAGATGGCAATAAAGGCGTGTTTAACCACTTCGGCTAAACATCACCTTTTCCTGTATTGCTTAGCTTTGGCAGACCGTTGGGTTTGCTGGAGCTATATCCTTATCATCAATATCATTAGTTTCTGCAATGCTAGCATTAGCTGTCGCTTTTGGGATAGCGATAAACCAATTCCGTAAGTTTTTCACAATCTGATAATTGCAATCTTCTGCTGCTAATTTTCCTCTGATCACTGTATTTCGAAAATCCTGTTTAAGAATAAACGACTGTGCTTTTGCATCCGTGAGTTTAAATTTTCCAGTAACGTCTTGCTTTACAATAGCGATAGCTGTGTTGAACAAATGCCGGTAAGACTCAGTTAATTCATCGGCCGTGATATCTAATAATACGCTGTCATCACCTTCAGGTAATGGACCATAAATATGCACCATGTTTTGATAACGGAACGGCGATTTTTTGAGGTTGGCTTTCTCATCATTATTAGGTAACCAAGCAACTAATTTTAAGGACAATCTACTCATCTTTGGATTACTAAAGAAAATAGGCTTGATTCGTAATGTATTGTCACCACTTTTCGCTGCCGCCACCACAATACTATCGTCGTTGATTAAAGTAGATAGAGGCAGTTGGCCAGTTCGATCAAGTAGCAGCTGAATATTTTTATTGGCTTGCCCTTGCTGAGCTGATAGTTTGTTATCGCGCCCTGAATTGACCATTGCCGCATGCGCGCCAATTTGTACCAACATCCCAGCTAAACCTGCACTGCCGTCATACATGATAGTTGAGCCTGACATCGCATCATCATGATTGTAAATGCCTCGTAACTCCACAAACTCCGCTTCTTCAAATTGGATAGTGATATCGTTCAGTTGCAATTGATGAGTCGGTTTTAATTGGACATGTTGAGCAAAATCATCACGATACGGCGTACTACTGCACGCCGAAAGTGCACTCATCACGAATAACGTTAGAATGATTTTATACATAGTTAAGTACTACAATGACTTAGTGACTAGTGATTTAACATTTTCGATAGATTGATAATAAGCTGTTGTTACACTTGGAAATGCTGTTGGTTCATCCCATTCGCCTTGAGGTTGCACACGATCAGCAATGCTTAAGTATTGAACATAGCCGTTAGTAGTTAAATCCACTGTATATAATGTCCCCGCAATATAACCTTGCGGATCGCCATTCGGGATATAGTTATTAAAGCTACGATATGCGCCATGTTGGTCAAGTGATAACACCACTAACATATCCAAACCTAGTTTATCTTTGAGTACACGAAAATCTTTTTCGGCAAATCCATTTTCACCTTTGAATTTTTTCAATTTAGTGATGGGTGTCGTTAAATTAACCTCAATTAACTCAACATTTAATTCACTGTAACCAGCAATAACTGCATCTTTAATTACCAATAATTCATCAGCAGAAACAGTACTTTCAAGGTGAGTGTCTAATGAACTAGTGAGCGCCGATGCAACCCCATAACATAATAAACATCCTGCGCCGTAGATATGTGTGGTTGCTTTGTCTTCTGGTGCGATATAGACAAAGCCAATTTTAGTATTGTCGGCTTGAACAACGTTTTTAACTAAAGGGACAAAGCCTTGGGGCGTAGAGCCGCAAGCGCTGATAAATAGTGTGGCTAGCAGAATGATAAGTAACTTACTGGGTTTAAATAGGGCGTTCATAGTGTTCCTTGAATGGGATTGTTATTAATTTTGCACTCAGATTACAAGATTATTGGTTGAAAATAAAGTGCTGAATTGACGCTATATCCAACGTCTGGTTTTTTGGCAATAAAGCTTAAAATCCTGTGGAAACAATGCATGTAATGCTCGTTCTTCAGGATGTATTTGAAAACGTGTCATATAGATAATAAAAACCAGACACACGAATGGAAATAGCATACTTTGTAACGCGATGCCGCTAGCGATAATCAATAATACAAAACCCAAATACATAGGATTGCGACTGATACTTAGCAAGCCTGTTGTGAGTAATTGACTGGCGTTTTCAGGTTGCATAGGATTGACCGTTGTTTGGTGTCGACGAAATTGCCATACGGCTAACATAATGCACAATAGCCCGCTGAATAAAAATAGGCTTCCTATGCTGATAGCTAACCAATGCGCCAATCCAATATGGGGCAGGTACAGCTGCGCGGAAGCCATACCTGTAATACAAATTAACAAGATTGCGACGGGGGGAATTTTTAATTCTAAAAAATGCATGGTCTATTTCATTGTTTTTCCTGTAAAATACAGTTAAGCAAAATATAAAACAAAGTGCAAAATTATGTCTCATTTATCTATGATTGTCGCAATGGCTCA
>DBBN01000126.1:6010-38026 GCA_002292215.1 Glaciecola sp. UBA983
ATCACCACCAACTCAGAATATACATTAGACGACGCTTCAGTTGTCTATAGCGTTGAAGAGGCGTTAGCATTGTGCGCGCAAGAAGAGGAAGTCATGATCATTGGCGGCGGAAGTATTTATGCACTGCTAATCGATCATACCGATACCTTACATTTGACGTTTATTGATAAAGATGTAGCCGGAGACACTCAATTCCCAGATTGGAATGAGTATGGAAAATGGCAAGAAGTCAGTCGAGAAGCGCATCATGCAGATGATAAAAATCCTCATGACTATGAATTTGTCACATTACAACGGAAATAATGAGGCGATAAGTAATTTGTTCTGCGAGAGCGTTTTATTTTATTTGGTCTTTTTTGTATAGGCTAAATGTATATACATAACCATATAATCCACTAAAAAATATTGACGGAATGACCGTTAGCCATAGATTCGGCGTCGCGTTAACAAGGTTGACTCCAATGACGATTGTTCCTTGTAATGCCATCGGGACTAATGGAGCAAAGAGTGCTCCGCTAAACCTATTCGCGTGTAAGTAGCCTGCCGAATTATCTAATAATTGATTAAAACTGCGTTTAAATTGTTTAGCATAAGGCGTGTTGTGATAAGGCATGCACAGTAGTGGAGTGACGAATGCAAATGACACACACCGTTGCCCAAAACGTCGGTAACTCCATTCGGTCAGCACCGTAAAACCAAGTGTGATTGCAGCACTGGTAGTGGCTTGCACTAGAGCGATTTGGTACAGAGCTGTGTTAGTGACAACCTGAGACAGATTGGCATAAAAAGCCCAAGCTCCGTAAAAGCAAAACGCAATAAGCGCGGATAATAATAAGCGTAAATATGCAGGCATTATGCTGTTTTCCTTAACATTGAGTAGGTTAGGGTCTATGACCACTTAGGGTATCGGTAAACTCGCTGGTGCAATGATGCCATATTGAATCAAGATCACCATAGCAAGCATCATTATAGGGATGGCTACCACAGTCGTAGAAACAACAATGTTGGCGGCTAAGACGGGATTAGAGTTGGTTTTTTTTGCCATAATGTAACTCGCTGCTGCAGTAGGAGAAGCACTCATCAAAAATACAATGCCCATTTGTACACTATCCAGCTGTAAATAATAACCGATAGATAAAATCACAGCAGGGTAAAGCATGCATTTACCCACATTCGCAATTATCATGGAACCGATGGCTTTACGCATCGCAAAAAATTGTAACGAGGCCCCAGTACATAATAATGCCAATGGTAGCGTTAATTGTGCGAAATATGCCAAACTGACTTCTGCGATCCTTGGCAACCTGAGATGAAAATACGAAGCTAATAACGCCAATACAATACTGATAATGATTGGATTTTTGAGTAATGCTAAGATGTTATCTTTGATGGAATGGTGTTTGTCTGAATAAAAATTTAACAATATCACAGCCAATAAATTATATACCAATGTGGTACAGGCCATGAAAACGGAGGCGGTCGCAAAAAAATCAGGGTAGGCGTTAGCACTTAATGCTAATCCAACAATGCCGATGTTGGAGCGATAAGCACCTTGAATGATGACGCCGCGGTCGGTCCGTTCAGGGATCATGATATGCACTAAACCCATCGCTATGATAACAAATACCAAGGTTCCAACGACACTCGCCATGATCAAATCGGGATTCGCAGCCGTGGCAAAGTCAGCAGTGTAGATAGCGTTAAATAGTAGTGCAGGGAGTGAGACGTTGTAGATTAGCTTGGAGCCACCTTCGACAAAGGCGTCATTCATTAGCCCTACGCGTTTAAATAGCACTCCAGCAATGATTAAACACATAACAGGGGCGACAACAATTAAAGCTGTCATTAAAGCCGATGACATGCTTGTCATTCCTTCATTTAGCATAGTTAGGTTGTGCTGATTATACGCTTTATTGGTGTAACGTTCACACAAAATAAAACCCCTAGGATTTTCATGACCTCTTAAGAGGCCTTTTAAGAGGTCTCGAAAATCCTAGGGAATTTAAACCAAGGTATAAACAGAACTAATTTTTACAAATTAATAACAATGCTTAGACAGCTTACAGCTTAGTTTGATACATTCAACTTACTGTAATAGGAGCAACAATAATGAGCGAACAAGCACACTTTACCCGGATGCAAGATGGTACTTTAGAAGAATGGCAAATTATAGGTGCTGCGCACTATGAGCATTTTAAACATACCGCGGATACCTACATTGATTTGCTAAAAAGCCTAGAGCAACATACCTTGGGTTTTGCTTGTGATCAGTTGCAACATGCGTTGATGGCAGGTACGTTGGCGCGCCGTGCAGGTGCAAGTAATGAACATATTGTTATCGCCTTATGTCATGATATTGGCAAATCTATTAATGTGCCTAATCACGGTGCAATTGCAGCAGAAATGATGAAACCCTATATTAGTGAAGATAGTTACCATGTGATTTATAATCATCAAGCATTTCAAGGTGAGTACTATTATCAATACCTTGGGGCTCCGACCGACCTAAGATTGCAGTGGAAGGATGAAAGTTGGTATCCACTCGCATGCAAATTAGTCGATGAGTGGGACGCACCGGCCTTTGATCCTGATTTTGAGGTTGATAGCTTAGAGAGCTTTATTCCGTTAATGCGTGAGGTTTTTCATGATAAACCGATGGCGTTAGGTTAACGTATAATTAACGGAAATCTCCGCTGAAATATGCTACTCTGCACCCGAATTTTTTATGGGTGATAGATTAATTATGTTTAAATTTGATTTTGCTGGTGCATTTTCTAATAACAACGTTAAAAACGACGTGTTATCAGGGATCACCGTGGCATTGGCACTAGTGCCAGAAGCCGTCGCGTTTGCCTTTGTGGCCGGCGTTGAACCAATGGTTGGCTTATATGCTGCCTTTATGATGGGATTGATTACCTCTGCAATCGGTGGTCGTCCGGGTATGATTTCTGGCGCGACTGGTGCGATGGCAGTTGTGATGGTCGCTTTAGTGGCGCAACATGGCTTACAATATTTGTTTGCAGCCGTAATAGTGGCTGGGGTATTGCAAATTTTAGCTGGCGTCTTCCGCTTAGGTAAGTTTATTCGCTTAGTGCCTTATCCGGTGATGTTAGGGTTTGTGAATGGCTTAGCGATTGTGATTTTCTTAGCGCAATTAGGGCAATTTAAAATCTTCGATGCTAACGGCATACAATCATGGATGACCGGCGAGATGCTCTACATCATGTTGGGTCTGACTGCATTGACGATGGCGATCATTGTGTTGTTGCCTAAAATCACAACGGCGATCCCTTCTTCATTAGCTGCGATTATTACTGTCACCTTGATTGTCCACGGCCTCGACGTAGAAGCCCGTACCGTTATCGATTTTGTGCGTGATATGTTGCCAGAGGCAGATAAAGCCACAGCAACACTTGCCGGTGAATTACCGAGCTTTGCTATTCCAATGGTTCCTTTCACCCTCGAAACCTTATATATCGTATTACCAACAGCTATTATTTTGTCCCTAGTTGGCTTGATTGAATCATTGCTGACGTTGACGTTAATTGATGAAATGACCAGTACACGCGGTCGTGGTAACAAAGAATGTATCGGTCAAGGCGTTGCCAATACCGTGAACGGTTTCTTTGGTGGTATGGGTGGTTGTGCGATGATCGGTCAGTCAATGATTAATATCAACTCAGGTGGTCGTGGCCGTTTATCAGGGATTACCGCAGCGTTAGTCTTACTTGGTTTTATCTTGTTTGCGTCACAATTAATTGAAATGATCCCATTAGCAGCCCTAGTTGGTGTTATGTTTATGGTTGTTATTGGTACATTTGAATGGGCGTCGTTTAAGATCATCCGAGGTGTCAATAAAGAAGATGCGTTTGTCTTGTTCTTAGTGACATTTGTGACGGTGATTGCTGATCTAGCAATTGCGGTTGTTGTCGGTGTGATTGTATCTGCATTGGTGTTTGCTTGGAAACATGCGATACACATTTCTGCCAAAACACATACAGATAAAGATAACTGGAAAGTCTATGAGTTAGACGGTCCGTTATTCTTTGGTTCAGTATCGTACTTTAAAGAAATTTTTGATCCTGAAGCAGATCCTACTGATGTTGTCATTGATTTTAATGAGTCACGGATCTGGGATTCATCAGGTATTGATGCGTTAGATACGTTGGCCGATAAGTATGAAGCGGCAGGCAAGAAACTGCATATTCGTCATATTTCACCAGAGTGCCGCACGTTATTGCGCAAAGCATCGCGCTTTGTTGAAATCAATGTAAATGAAGATCCACGTTACTATGTTGCGAGTGATGAATTGGGTTAAACCTATAGAATTTATGGTATAGACAGTATTATTGCGGTAATTAATATAAGGCTACTCAGCTAATTGAGTAGCCTTTTTACTATGTATATTAAGATTCTTACAACTTGCGCCACTTGCGAACTTCTGAAGTGGTGATGAGCACAAATATTCCTGCGCCAACTAACCAGCCGTGAGTAAATATTTGCTCAATAATTGGAGTGAGTTTGGTTGCTACTGGATTGTTCACGACGAATAAAGGCGGTAAAGACCAAAGCGTCAACATCACACCAATGTATATCAAATATTCTGCGATATACGCCCCCATTGACCATCGAGTCCAATAGGTTTGAGTGAGTCTGTATATTGCAGCGATGAGCGAGCCTGCCATCACAATCGTTAGTATGATCCGCCAGTGCTCCATATTCGGCGCAATACCAAGTATTAGACTGTTATAGGCTTCTTCGTTGAGCCACAATGGTGTCCAAAGCAATAACAAGCCAAAGACACTGGTCATGATATCTGATATACCATCAGAGGTTGATATACGCTGCGCATTGGCTGGCGGGAGAGTCTCCGGACTCCATGATGGATATCGCCACTGTGCCAAATATCCACTTTTACCTAATAAGTAGAACGTTGCTGTGATGATAATCAACATGCCACCGATGTTATCCCAAACACTACTTAACACGACGAGCAAAAACGCAATGGCATTCACGCTTTGGGCATTAATTAAATAACTTCCTGCGGTCACAACCGCATAAACGAATAATACCAATAGCCCTTTTAACACGATGGTTTTGTATAAGCCCATATCCTCACTCGCCACTAAAGGATATTGTGGCGCATAAGATTGAGCTATGCGTTGTGGGTGGTCTTGGCGTTGCAAGAATGTTGTCAGTGCCACGGTATCAGTCTGATTGGATGCATTGATCCCAAGAGACTCTAATTCGTCTAAAAGATTAGCACGCAGTTCGCGCATAATATCTTGTTTTTGTTCAGCGGGTAAATAATGTGCCACTGCTTGAACATAACGATCTAATAGTTCCATTTTGCTTATTCCTCTGTTCCTAAAATTTGTTCCAAACAACGATTTAAATCTTGCCAATCGGTTGTTAGTTGAGTGAGTGTGTCACTGCCCATTTGTGATAGCTGGTAATAACGACGATCTCTACCATCAGTTTTTTGCCATTCACTATCTAATAATCCTTGCTCTGCTAATCGACGGATCAATGGATACAGCGTTCCTTCATCAATATCGATACCGGCATCATTGATATGTTGCCGTAAAGAGTAACCATATTGCGGTGTTTTACATGCACCTAATACAGCCAGAACGAGTACGCCCCTGCGCAGTTCTAAACGAAGTTTATGTTGGCGTTCTTCAGTCATGTTGACCCTTAAAGTGAAGCTTAAATTTACTATGTGATACATACTGTATGTCACATAGTGTGGTGCACAATTAGATACTAGGTGATGCACAGTAATATGTCAAAATTTTAAATTTTTATTAAATAAATAGGATGTTAGAAATTGGCTATACAAAGCATGCATAGTAACCACACAAAAAACAGTTGGTTTTGTTCGCTTCGCTCTCTACTATAAGCAACCATCATTTGCATCTTAATGGGGCGTTAGCTGTATTTCCCAAGTTGGTCACTAGGTGCTACTATAGTGATACATTTGTTTGGGGATTATTATGAGAGTAGAACTAGTAACAACATTGAAGCGTCAAGCAACGAAGATATTATCTGAACTTCATTCTACTAAAGAACCTGTGTTAATAACTGAACATGGACAACCATCTGCATACTTAGTAGATGTTGATGACTATGAATTTATGCAAAAACGCATGCAAATTCTTGAGGCTCTTGCAAAAGGAGAGCAGGCGATAAGTCGTGGCGAAACAATGTCTAATATTGAAGCTAAAGAGAAAATGAATAAATGGCTGAAATAATTTGGACTAATCCAGCTTTAGATGATATTAACGATATTGCTGAATATATTGCATTAAGTAATTTACTGTCAGCGAAAAAATTGGTTTCCAAAATATTTGATAAAGTTGAACGTCTTGAAATGTTGCCTGAATCAGGGAAAAAGCCAATTGAGTTAACTAGTCTAAATTACCGTGAAGTCATCGTGAACCCTTGTCGTATATTTTACAAAATAGATAACGATAAAGTTTATATTTTACACGTTATGAGACAAGAACGAGACTTAAGAAAGTTTTTGTTGTTAACGTAACATACAGCTAGCAAGTTGCTTAAACGGAAAATTAACAGTTGGTACAAAAACCTCCTACCTAGCTCCTACTAGATTTGGAAACGCAGGTGATTTGATTCGAGCTGATTATCTGATTCAAGGCGATGGATTTAGTATTTTAGACGCACTAAAATAGTACTCGAGAATATTGAAAATATGACCTCTATTGATGTGTCAAAGCCAAACGTTCTAACACAGACATAGCAGCCTGTTTATCAGACCAATCTACAAATATATGATCATGGTAATACGCCGCCACGACATTAGCACTGATATCAGCGTCGCCTAAAGCAGTCGCGAATGCAGCGGTCAAACCCACTGCCTCAAGTGATGAATGCACGGTAAGCGTAATGCAAGCAAATGGGCCCATACATTCAATATTGTTATCGACAAGCTCATCAATGGTCGCAATAACGGTAAAGCCCTCATCCTCAACAAATAGACACTTAGGCACGACAGATAACGCGTTAAAGCTGGCTTTATCCATAGTTGCAAAGCCATACATCTGGTTGTCACAACTAGGTGACATACTGGCGAGTAATTTGTTTAGGTTAGTTTCACCGCTCATATTGCTAATAACCTTTTACTTATTTCATCGTCGATAAAAAGACAATCAAATCCACCATATCATCAGGTGTCATGTCACGCGTAAACTGCGCTTGGAATTTGCCATTAACGATGAAATTAGGTACGCCAGAGACATGACGACGAAATTGCTCAATCGCTTTGTTGTTCTTTTTGAGCATAGAATTAACTGCAAAGCTCTTGTTCATTTTATCAAACTGAGCCGCATCAATACCATTATCAACTAATATCGTACGAACGTCGTTTGCATTAGTGATTTTGCCACGTTGACGATGAATAAAATTAAATATCGCTAAATTGACTTGCTCTGATTTTTCTAACGCACGACCAATCATCATGGCTTTAGTCACATCATCTTGTAGATCTTGACCGGCAAATCCCATGAAATTGACGTGTACTTTTTCAAACTTCACACTTGGATCGAGATTCTTTTTCATTTCAGCAACTAGCGGTTCAAAGTTAAAGCAGTGCGGACACCAAAACGAGAAGAACTCTTTGACTTCAGGTTTAGCCGTTGCTTCGTCGCTAATCACTTTGTAATGTTCGTTTTCGACAAAGCGGATTTGTGCAGATGCTTGGGCACTAATGAAAACACTCAAAACGGCAAATGCGATACTGATGATGGTTTTTTTCATAATGATAAGACTCTTAGAATTAATAATAAAAACAAAATTATGAGGTGATAATACACAAGCTTGACTTGGTTTAACACCTCAATTTTATCTCTAGTATACGCCGATTAGCTGAATGGTCACTTAATTACATTAAACGTAGCCCGGAGCTACCATTTATAAGCAAATGAGACGCTAGCTTTGCGTTCTAATCCGCGGTATCCCACAATGTCTTGATAAGTATGATTGAGTAAGTTATCGATTTTAGCATTGACAGAAAACTGCTTAGATACGGCAATATTAACGTTTGCATTAATCAACCAATAAGGGCGCATTGCTATAATTTGTGACGCTTGCGGCCATGGCGGAAAAAACTGGTCGAATTTAGGACCAACGTAACTGGCACTCACATAACTAGATATCGAATCAGACCAATTGTAACTGGTATTAAACGACGCATTGTGACGCGCTCGGCGGAGTTCTAAGCTTTGTGCTTCGCCGCTTCCTTGAGTCGCATCTAAATAGCTATATGTCGCATTAATCGCTAAATCTGATATGCTCCAAGAGACTTCAAATTCAGCACCATCACGATCGCTTCGGCCATTGATATTATCAGCCGTAAATCCTCCTGACGCGTTATCAAAGACAAAACCATTGATCTCGTCTTCAAGTTGCGCGCTAAAGATATTGAACTGGGTATTAAAACCGCTAGATGTGTAGCGCAGCCCTAATTCAACTGTGGTGGCGATTTCAGGTTGGAGTTCTGGGTTACCAACAAACGTTCCTGCGTAAAAACCAAAGCGTTCCGTAAACGTTGGATTTTTACTGGCTTGTCCCACACTCGCAAACCAAGTAAGCGCCTCGGACTGTTGCCAATTAGCTCCGATACGATAATCGGTTGCCGCTGCAAATTCACTATTGTCGGTATAGCGAAGTGAAGCATTAATAAATGCACGATGGGTGACACTGACGACAGCATCAGCAAAGACACTGTTACTATCAATTGTTTGGGTCTGATTAGGATCACCAAAATCAACCGGACCACGTTGTGTAAAATCAATCTCTTCCAGACTTGCGCCGACATGAAATTGTCGGGTCATGTACTGGTTTGAATAATCTAATTTAGCAATAGAAGACAGGCTCTGAGTTGTTGCATCGGTAAGAGAAGATAACTGGCCCTCACTGGTATTATCGACTACATTGCTATGCGTGCTAGCGGTGGTATTGAGTGACCAATTTGCCGCATTTGGCGTCAATAACCATTGTAGTTTTGCGCTTTGTTGACGACCTTGCGAACGGTTATCCGCATCAACCGGTAAGCCAGTTGTTACAAAATCAGTTGCATCAAATTCCGTCTCATAATCAACATAATGAAATACGGCATTCAAAGAATGTTGCTTATTCACTATATAACCCAGTTTGCTATGGATACTGGTATTGGTGTAGCCATCTTTTTCGTTGTTGTTTGGCACGATACTGATATTTTGTCCATCAGTACTGATATGGCTAACTGTGATCCCAAATTGCAATTTGTCGGATTGAGCTTGATGTTGGAACTGGGCTTGCTGCGTGTTTTGCTGGCCAACACTTAACTTTAAGGCACTTTCATTACCATCAGTTTGACTACCGTCTTTGGTGATAATGTTTAATACGCCGCCTACCGCACCATCACCCCAGAGGGCACTTTGTGGACCACGATATAGCTCAATACGGGCAATACTTTGTGTTGATAAATGTGCTAAATCAACCAGACCGCCTTGGCCTTGATCATTGACTGCAATACCGTCAATGATAACTAATATATGATTGGTTTCGCTGCCACGTAAGCGCAGTTCGGCGAACTGACCGACACCGCCATTAGTGGAGATATCAACGCCAGCGAATTGAACTAATAAATCAGCAACAAATGTCGCTTGGCTTCGAGCTATATCTTGCTCGGTAAGGACACTAACATTACCTGCTAATTGAGCAATCGGTAATGCAGAATGAGAGCCTGATACGGTAATGGTTTCAACGAATGTGTCCAGTAACTCGGGTTTGATTTGTGTATTCGCCAAGACGGGGGCACTGCAAACTAAAGTTGCAAGTACTGTACAAGATAAAATGCGGGATGTTTTCATGCTAGTTTTGTCCATTGCCTATTCCCACCGAACAGGTTAAATCATCGCGATTACATCATATATGCAATCATCGGTACTTAGGCCGGTATCCAGGCTCAATAGGCCGACGTGTTTAACACTCGTCGATACACACACCGCCTTCCCATTTTAATTAAAACAGTGACGCCTAAAATCTAAAGATAGAGATTAAGTTGTAAGTGGATTTGACCTATATTACTGTTGCGGGGGCAGCAAAAGATTTGACACTTTTTTCCCGTTTAACTGTTTTTGTGAGTTTGTGAATACTCAACAGCACCAAAGCGGGCGGGAGTATAGCCCAGTTGTATTCTCTGGGCTAGTATTGAATGATTAGAGTCGGGGATGATATTGCTTGAGGAGCCTTTGTTCGGGAGGTTAAAGCGTCAAGGATGGTTCTTGCAACGCTGACATTTGTTCTTTGAGTGCGAGTATTTGACCTTCCCAATATTTATCATCAGCGAACCACGGAAATGCTTGCGGAAAAGCCGGATCTTGCCAGCGCTCAGACAACCACGCCATGTAATGCACCATACGCATAGCGCGTAGCGGTTCAATTAAGCGTGTTTGTTCGGTTGGAAAGGTATGAAACTCATCATAGGCCTCGACTAAGGTATCGAGTTGAATAAATTGTTGGTGACGATCACCTGAGAGCATCATCCATAAATCTTGTATTGCTGGTCCCATACGGCAATCATCCAGATCGACAAAACTGGGTCCGTCACGCCATAAAATATTTCCAGGGTGACAGTCACCATGTAAACGGATCAAGTCACCTGAAGGCTGATATAACTCAGTTGTCAGCTTGACGACGGGCTCTAAAATGGCAAAAAATGCAGTCTGTAAATGTGCCGGTACTAATATACTGTTGCGTAATTGCGCCATCGGAGTTGCCAGATGCGTATGCGCATTCAACGGGGCGCGATGGGCGAACGATTTGGTTTGTGCCACGCGATGCATTCGCCCTATAAAGCGTCCCATCCATTCTAGTTGATCTAAATTATCCACTTCAAACTGTCGTCCGCCAACGGATGGAAATACTGCAAAACGAGTATTCGCATAGTGGTGTAACGTTTTGCCATGAATCACACTTGGGGCCACTAACGGAATGTCGTTTGCTGCGAGTTCCAACGCAAAGTCATGTTCTTCTTGGATCTGCTCATCACTCCAGCGCCCAGCACGATAAAACTTCACCACATAGCGATGATAATCATCAGCGAACTGATATACACGGTTTTCATAACTGTTGAGGGCTAATAAACCCGTAGCTACTTGAATATCAATACTAGCTAACGCATCAAGGATGACATCTGGATTGAGGTGTGAAAAACTAAAATCCACTGACGTATCAAGGGTTGATGCGTCAGTGGTTGGAGGTATAACATTCATTAGCGGTATAAAAACTTACTCGGCTCTTCGACTGACACTACTGTACCATCATTTTGGGTGGTGGACACCGAAAAGGTAAAGCTGGTCACTGCATCGTCAATATCATATGCATCCATAGCAATACTAATAGGCAAACTAAACACTTCTCCGCCTGCAACTTCGACTTGTTGTTCGCCGATAAATACCGCGTCTTTTAGTCCTGATACGCGAATGGTATAGACCTGAGAGACTTGAGATTTATTGAGTACTTTGAGTGTGTATACATTCTCAATTAGACCTTCGTTAGTCTCTCTATATAACGAATTACGATCACGGATAATATCCACTTCTAATGGTTTTCGCGTCATAAAATCCAAGCCTAAGAGACCGGTCATGACACACAATACTAAGGCATAACCAATCAATTTAGGGCGAAAAATCTTAGTTGTGCCGCCCTTAAGTTCATGCTCTGAAGTAAAGCTAATAAGACCTTTGGCATAACCCATTTTATCCATCACACCATTACATGCGTCGACACAGGCGCCACAGTTGATGCACTCATATTGCAATCCGTTACGAATATCAATGCCAGTAGGACAAACTTGAACACATAAATTACAGTCAATGCAATCACCTAAGTTTTTAGCTTTTAACTGCTCAGGGGTTGTTTTACGCGAACGGGGTCCTCGACCTTCACCACGTCGTTCATCGTAAGCGACCGTAAAGGTATCTTTATCAAACATAGCGGATTGAAAACGGGCATAAGGACACATATGAATACACATGATTTCACGCATCCAACCGGCATTACCATAAGTACAAACCGTAAAAAAGATGATCCAGAATGCCACCCAAAATCCAGTTTGAAAGGTAAAGAAATCAATGAATAATTCGCCAATTGGCGTAAAATAGCCAACAAAGGTAAGCGCTGTAAGTAATGCGACACCCACCCAAGAAAAATGCTTCAGAGCTTTGCGCCAAAACTTGTCAAAGTCTAATTTACGTTGGTCTAACTTCATCCGTTTGTTGGCACTGCCTTCGATTTTTTCTTCGAGCCAGGTGTACATATAGGTCCAAGTCGTTTGTGGACACATAAAACCACACCACACTCGACCAGCAAAAGTGGTGACAAAAAACAACGCAAAGGCACCGACAATAAAGATGTAAGCTAAAACGGTGAGATCTTGTGGCCATAACGTAATCGCAAATAAGTTAAAACGTTGCTCGGGAATATCAAATAAGATAGCTTGTTGGCCGTTGTACTGTATCCAAGGGATGGCTGCAAATAATCCTAAAAAGATAAAACCAAAGAATCGGCGAATATTTTCCATTGTGCCTTTCACTGCGCGAACATAAATTTGCGAGCGAGCAGGATAAACACCCACCCCTGCATCATCGGCAGGTTTAATGGTGACTTTTTTGGGGATCGCTTTGCTGGCTTTAGGTTCTGCCGGGATCACCTTAATTGGGATCTGTTCACTCATGGTTATTGGCCTTTTGGAAATATCTATACGACAAGTATAAAATAGTACACCTATGTTTTTATTGAAGTATATCAATCTTTGGTTGGATTTAGTTTGATTTAGTTGGATTTAGTTTGATACGAGCGTGAATTACTGGTTTTCTAAAAGAATAGTTATTCTCAGACTGAATCATAACTGAATGTGTTATGTTCGAACTAGCTAATATATCTATGGCTGTGCTATGTTTAAGTTAGCGACCTTTGTTTAATTTTGATTTAGGAAATGGGATGAAAATTCAATCTACCGTTGTTAGCTATATTAATCGTTCTGTGCAGTTGTCTGCCTTGGTTTTAAGCTTAGCAGCCAGCTCAATTGTATTCGGAGTCAGTCATGCCTCGGTTGACGATCATGGCGAGCATGATGCATTACAGGTATCAGCATTAACAGTGACGTGGGGTGATTATCAGACGTTTACTGATGTGAAGCCTGCGAATGGTATGCGTAAGGCGTATGCTGAAAGTACATTTAAGACGTTAGAAGAATACATGCACAAACTTGCCGCAAACCTACCTCAAGGTCATACTTTGGCAATGACAATCACTAATCTAGATTTGGCTGGACGTGTATTACCGGGCAGCTTCACTGGTTTAGGGTTACATTCAGCCGATATGATCCGGGTTATCAAAACGATTGATATCCCGCGTATTGAATTTACCTATGAATATAAAGACGCTAACGGTATCGTGTTAAAGAGCGATACCGTTAATCTAAAAGATATGTCATTTATGACGGGTCACAATCCGTTATTCAGTTCTGACTCCCTCAAATATGAGAAAAATATGCTGCGTAAATGGTTTAAAGACACATTTGCTTCAAGCTTTAGCTGACTCGATGGTTTAAACACCGCATCATAGTCAGCTAAATGCGTTATTTAACCAATAAAATCAGATAACTCAGTTGCATTTACTGCATTGGCACCTTGTTCAACAGCTTGTTTATGGAGCTGTGCACGAGGAAGTAGGTTACTTAGGTAAAACTCACCCGTTTTTATTTTGCCTTTGGCATAAGCTCGGTTAGCGGTGTTTGGAAGTGTATCGAGCATTGACAACCACAGTACTCCAATAAGTGTATAAGAAACATAATTTAAGTAATCACACGCCACTGCAGCGCAATGTTCTGCATTTGCCTCTAACAGAGCTTGCGATAGATTGTGCCATTCAGCCAGTAATGCATGCGCTTGTTGTTGATTGGCAGCCACGGTAATGTTATTGGCAATGTCAGTAAAAACATCATGCGTAGCTTGCATCATAGTACCATTGGAACGAGTGAGTTTTCGGCCGATTAAATCAGCGGCTTGAATTCCGTTTGTCCCTTCATATATCTGCGCAATACGCGTATCTCTGACTAGCTGCTCCATACCCCATTCACGGATATAGCCATGTCCCCCATAGACTTGAATGCCATAATTAGACACCTCCGTCGCCATATCGGTGAAAAAAGCCTTACAAACAGGCGTTAGATACGCAATAACATGATCAGCATGTGCTTGTTCTTCACCATCGGTATACTTTTCAATATCCATGAATTTGGCATAAAGCATTGATAATGCACGAGAACCTTCGGTTAAAGCACGTTGAGTTAATAACATGCGGCGCACATCTGGTTGGAAAACGATAGGATCAGCCTTTTGCTCTGGTGCTTGAATACCTTGTGGAGCGCGAGATTGTAAGCGTTCTACTGCGTACGTGAGTGCACCTTGATATGAGGCTTCTGCAATACCAAGGCCTTGCAGTCCTACTTGGAAACGCGCGTCGTTCATCATGGTGAACATACAGGCTAAACCCGCATTTTCTTCACCCACTAAATATCCAATAGCATCATCGTAATTCATTACGCAAGTCGGAGATCCTTTGATCCCCATTTTATGTTCAATGCTGCCGACACTTACACTGTTTTTAGCACCCAATGAGCCATCAGCATTGACCATGAATTTAGGTACTAAAAACAAGCTGATCCCTTTTACGCCTGCAGGGGCATTAGGTAAACGGGCTAAAACTAAATGCACAATATTGTTCGTCCAATCTTGATCACCGGCGGTAATAAATATTTTATTGCCGGTAATAGCATAACTGCCGTCATCGTTAGGGTCGGCTTTCGTCGATAACAAACTTAAATCCGTGCCGGCATGAGGTTCGGTCAGGTTCATGGTACCTGTCCATTCACCACTAATAACTTTGGCGAGGTATATGTCTTTGAGCGCTTGGCTTGCATGCTTAGTCAGCGCAAGGACAGTACTTTCTGTCAGCATGGTCGTTAAACGCCAGCTAAGATTAGCTGAATTCAACATTTCATGTACAGGGATCGCGATTGAATAAGGTAAATCTTGTCCGTCATAATTAGGATCACCGAGCATGGCGTTCCATCCATTTGCGATATATGTATGATAGGCAGCAGCGAAGCCATCAGGTGTCGCAACGTTGCCATCAACCAAACGGCAGCCTTGTTCGTCACCCGATTGATTGAGAGGTGCAATTTCACCTTCAGCAAACTTGGCACCCTGATTAAGGACTTCTAATGCGAGCTCACTATCCATACCTGCAGCGTTGATACGTTGATAATGTTCATCAATCTGTAACCAGTCATTTAATAAAAATGCAAAATCTGTTAATGGTGCTTGATACTGTGGCATGGTGTATCCTTAATCTCGGTGGTTTGACCAGTTAATCACTAAAGTAATACTAAATGATCTTGTGCGAAATTCATACTCATTCTAATTGTTGCAGAACTAAAAAAATCAGTGATGTATGGCTTCTGTAGACAGAGGAGTCGATGCTGGCGTTGCGATAAATGCATCCCGGAAAGGTACTAAATCATCTTCAAAACGAAAAGATTCTTGTTCTAAATCAAAGAGATCATATAGAGAAACTTGTACACTCTCAGTCAGCGCAAAGGACGGGCTTGGACGAGGAAAGTGATTGATGTTTATCATATCGTCAGCTATACAGGCAAATATAATCATCCCGTGTTTAGTTTGTGCGACAGGAAATAACACTTCCACATTTAACCCTGTTTCTTCGAAGGTTTCACGATGAGCCGTACATGCGAGTGATTCATCCATTTGTGCACCGCCACCTGGGATATCTAACCGTTGGCTAAAGCGATGGGTAATAAGCAATGTTTGATGTTCAAATCTAATTAAGCAACCTGCGTTTGAGCTATCAGCGGCATAGATATTATTATCCGTATCTTGTTGTTGTGCGCGGCAATATGGTGCAGGAGGCATTTCGGTGGTGCAACCCGTTACGTTTACTAACAAAATTAAATATATAAAAAACAATCTAAACATAATCTAATACAGTACAAAGCTTTCTAATCATTATATAATACGCTTGTTGTAATAAAATACAGAATAAAATTATACAGTAGCGACATCGCTATTAGTTTTAAAGGAATATTATGTCAAAGCGCGTTAGTTTTTCACCTTTATGGGTCGGTGTTCTAGCCTTAGTGGGTTTCTTAGTCTTTATTAATTGGCCAGTTGAAGAACCTGCTCAACGTCAAGGTAGTAGAGCGACCCCTGTCGTTACGCAAATCGTGAGTATTCAACCTTTTGCGGTGACGTTGCAAGCACTGGGGACGGCAAAGGCGAACGAATCAGTCATGATCACGCCACAAGAATCCGCTGTCATTACGTCGTTAAACTTCTCTGATGGTCAACAAGTTGAAGCCGGAACTATCTTAGCGCAGCTCAATAGCAATGAACAAAAAGCACGTCTTAATGAACTCAATATCAATCTTGCTGAGGCAGAACGTCAGCTTAAGCGGATCCAGAATTTAGCATTATCTAATTCTACCTCGACACAATTATTAGATGAACAACAAGCGCGAGTTAAAGCTTTTATAGCACAACGTGAAGTCGCACAAGAAAACTTAAATAAAACCTTTATTACTGCACCATTCTCCGGCAAGTTAGGCCTACGTCAAGTCTCGTTGGGCGCGTATGTCAAGCCGGGTGATGTGCTGACAACCTTAGATGATATTGCGACGATTAAAGTTGATTTTGCGATATCTGAGCGTCATTTACCGAGTGTCAATGAAGGGCAAACCGTGTTTGCTGAGTCCGTTGCTTATCCGGGTATTCAGTTCGAAGGGACAATAACAAATGTGGACTCACGTATTGATCCCGCAACTCGTTCATTTAGCATTCGCACAGAGATTGATAATACCGCCGAGCAACTTCGTCCAGGCATGCTATTGACCATTACATTACAAAAACGGGTACTTAATACTTTAGTTATAGATGAAAAAGCCTTGGTACCTGATCATGAAGACCAGTTTGTTTTTAGAGTGGTTGATGGTAAGGCTGTCAAAACAAAAGTGATTATCGGCGAGCGTCGACCGGGCAAAGTACAAATTTTAGACGGTGTGGTGATAGATGATGAAGTCGTTGTGCAAGGCACTCTGCGGATCCGTGATGGCTCAGAACTGCGTGTTCTTAATTCTACACAAGGATAGTCAGCATGTTGTTATCAGATTTATCGGTAAAACGCCCTGTTTTTGCGAGTGTGGTTAATCTACTCTTAATTGTGTTTGGTGTGGTTGCTATCAGCTTGTTGTCATTACGCGAATATCCGGACATTGATCCGCCCATTGTATCCGTGAGTACCAGTTACCCTGGTGCGTCGGCAGCGATTATTGAAACTCGGATCACGCAGTTATTAGAAGATCGAATTAGTGGCATTGAAGGGATCAAAAATATCTCTTCTTCATCACGTAACGGTCGGTCCAATATTTCAATTGAGTTTACACTAGCGCGAGATATCGATGCTGCTTCGAATGACGTACGCGAGCGTATAAGCCGTGCACTAAATAACTTACCTGATCAAGCGTTTCCACCCGAGGTGTCAAAATCAGGCTCTGATGAAGACGTCATCGTATGGTACAACTTACGTTCGACTAATTTATCCGTCATGGAGTTAACGGATTATGCGGATCGTTTTATCTCTGACCAACTATCGATTGTTGATGGTGTTGCACGTGTTCGTTTAGGTGGGGGACGCAGTTACGCCATGAAAGTATGGCTCGATAAACAAGCGATGGCTGCTCGAGGAGTCACAGTATCAGATATTGAGCGAGTGATCCGTACTGAAAACGTAGAATTACCTGCTGGGCGTGTCGAATCAATTTCTCGTGATTTTGAAGTACGAGTCGCACGTTCATTTTTGACCCCTGATGATTTTGCTCAATTAACCATTAAATCTAATCTTGATGGCTACCTGGTACGCTTGTCTGAAGTGGCCAAGGTCGAGTTAGCCGCTGATGATGATGAGACTGATTTTCGGGGTGATGGGGTCAACATGATTGGTTTGGGGATAGTCAAACAATCAAAAGCCAATACACTTGAAGTGGCACGAAATGCCAAAGCTGCGATTGCGCAAATCTCCAAAACGTTACCAGATAATATTTTTATTGTCCCTAGTTATGATTCATCCGTCTTTATCGAAGAATCGATTAGTGAAGTGTACAACACTTTAGTAATAGCAATGCTAATGGTGATTGTCGTGATTTATATTTTCTTAGGTAATATTCGCGCAACAATTATTCCTGCAATTACGGTACCTGTGTCCTTAGTCGCTGCATTTATTGTCATGTATGCGCTCGGCTTTTCGATTAATTTATTGACGTTGTTAGCCTTAGTTCTGGCAATAGGGTTAGTTGTTGATGATGCCATTGTAGTACTTGAAAATATTTATCGCCGCATAGAAATGGGCGAACCGCCTCTTTTAGCTTCATACCGAGGTGCGCGAGAAGTAGGCTTTGCGGTTATTGCTACCACACTAGTGTTGATTTCAGTATTTGTACCATTGGTGTTTTTGGAAGGTAATATAGGGCGTTTGTTTACTGAGTTTGCGCTAGCAATTGCTGCTGCTGTGGCTTTTTCGAGTTTCACCGCATTAACCTTATCGCCGATGTTAAGTTCTTATTTATTAGAAAAACGCAGTCGCAGTAGTGGGTTTGGTGCTTGGGTCGAAAGCGCCTTCAAGAAAGTCGAATCAGCTTATAACGCACGACTACAAAAAACCATCCATCAACCAATTTTGGTGGTGGTGTTAATTGTAGCTAGTTTAGTTTTGTTATATCAATTAGATGATTTATTACCACGTGAATTTGTACCCAAAGAAGACCGCGGTAACTTCTTTGTATTAATGCAATCTCAAGAGGGGGCAAGTTACGAATCCAATAGTGAGAACTTAGAGAAAATTGAAGCGATTTTATTGCCGTACTTAGAAACAGGCGAAATGAATCGTGTGCTAGTGCGTACGCCTGGTTTCGGTGGTTCTGCTGGTATTGCCATTGTTGGCGCTGCGGATTGGGATAAACGTACCCGCTCGACCTTTGATTTAATGGATGAAGTGACCGGTAAGTTGCAAGCTATTCCTGACGTACGTGCATTTGCCATTATGCGTTCAGCACTTGGCGGGGGCGGCTTAGGTCGTCCTGTGCAATTTGTATTGCAAGGTAATACTTACGAAGAACTAGTACAATGGCGTGATACGTTAATTGAAAAAGCAGCCGAAAACCCGAATCTCTTACGTATTGATTCTGATTATAAAGAAACGACGCCGCAGTTAACGGTCAATATTGATCGAGAGCGTGCAGCAGATTTAGGCGTGAGTATTTCTGACATTGGTGGCACATTGGAAACAATGCTGGGTCAACGCCGAGTGTCACGCTATCTCGATCGTGGTCAAGAATATGAAGTAATCTTAAAAGGTGAAAAGTCCGATTTTGGCAGTCCAAATAGTATTGATAATATCTTTGTCCGCTCTAATACCACGAGTCAATTGATCCCATTAGATAACCTCGTTAATGTAGCCGAGCAAGCGACATCATCGACACTTAACCGTTACAATCGGATGCGTTCCATTACTATCTCAGCAAATTTAGCGGATGGATACACACTGGGTGAAGCCTTAACCTATTTAGAGAATATTGTGGCCACAGAATTGCCCGAAGACGTCTCTATAGATTACAAAGGTGAGTCTTTGCTATATCAAGAGTCTGGGAGTTCGTTTTTATTCATTTTTGTCATGGCATTAGCAGTCACCTATTTGGTATTAGCGGCACAGTTTGAAAGTTGGATACATCCGTTAGTGATTATGTTTACTGTCCCATTAGCATTAGTCGGGGCTTATATTGGTTTATATCTGAATGGCATGACTTTGAATATCTATAGTCAAATTGGATTGGTGATGTTAATTGGTCTCGCGGCGAAAAACGGCATATTGATTGTTGAGTTTACTAATCAGTTACGCGATGCAGGTATGGAGTTCAAGGAGGCACTGTGTACGGCATCAACACAACGTTTACGTCCGATTGTGATGACTGGTTTCACAACGGTATTTAGCGCATTACCATTAGTCTTAGCCACAGGACCAGGGTCAGAGAGTCGAGCAGTTATCGGAATGGTTATTTTTGCTGGAGTGTTATTCTCAACGTTCTTAACGTTGTTTGTTATTCCAACGATGTATCATATTCTTGCTAAAAACACGTCATCACCTGAGGCATTGAGCCAAAAAGTGGAAGAATACGAGCAAGCAATGCCGTATAAAAAAGGCGAAAATATATAGATCCTGGAACAATCATTATAAAAAAAGCCCTGTATCATTTGATGCAGGGCTTTTTAATATTTACTCAACAATATCAGTCATTATTAAGACATTGTTAAGACAAAATTACTCGTCTAAGAAACTTCTAAGCTGCTCAGAACGGCTAGGATGACGTAATTTACGTAATGCCTTCGCTTCGATTTGACGAATACGCTCACGAGTAACGTCAAACTGCTTACCTACTTCTTCTAACGTGTGATCGGTATTCATATCGATACCAAAACGCATGCGTAAAACTTTCGCTTCACGTTGCGTTAATCCAGCTAGGACATCTTGAGTCGCATCTTTTAAACTTCCGCCGGTGGCAGAGTCTAACGGCTGAATGATCGTCGTATCTTCGATGAAGTCACCTAAGTGAGAATCTTCATCATCACCAATAGGGGTTTCCATTGAAATCGGTTCTTTCGCAATTTTAAGTACCTTACGGATTTTATCTTCAGGCATGATCATGCGTTCTGATAATTCTTCAGGTGTGGGCTCGCGACCCATTTCTTGTAACATTTGACGTGAAATACGGTTAAGCTTGTTAATCGTTTCAATCATATGAACCGGAATACGGATAGTACGGGCTTGGTCAGCGATAGAACGCGTGATAGCTTGGCGGATCCACCACGTAGCATAAGTTGAGAACTTATAACCACGGCGATATTCAAACTTATCAACCGCTTTCATTAGGCCTATGTTACCTTCTTGTATAAGATCCAAGAATTGTAGACCACGGTTAGTGTATTTTTTCGCGATTGAAATTACCAAACGTAAGTTTGCTTCAACCATTTCTTTTTTAGCGCGACGTGCTTTAGCTTCACCAATTGACATGCGTCGGTTGATATCTTTTATATCAGCTATGCATAGACCTGTTTCCGCTTCAACCGCATTCATTTTACTAACGCTGCGCTCAATATCTTCTTGGAACGTTTCTAATACCAACACGTATGGCTTGTTGGATTTTAATATTTTAAAATACCAATCAGTTGAGGTTTCATTGCCCGCAAACGCTTTGATGAAATCTTTCTTAGGCATTTTTGCTTGGGCTACACAGTGTTTCATAATGAGACGTTCTTGAATGCGAACGCGATCCATCATGCCACGCATGTTTTTAACCATACGATCAAATTGTTTGGGGATTAAGCGGAATTCTTTGAATACATCTGATAACGCAGCAATTTGACGTTTAGCCGTTGCATTTGAACGACCTTTCGCTTCGATTGCATCACGTGTTTTAGCGTACTGCTTACGCAACGCATCAAATTTTTCTCGTGCTAGTTCAGGATCTGGGCCAGTGTCTTCTTCTTCCTCTTCGTCACCTTCAGAATCATCATCTTCTTTTTCAAGTTCTTCTTTGGATAAATCAGATCCTATGTGAGTAGCAGTTGGAGCAAGATTGGCTTCTTCGTTAGGATCAACGAAACCAATTATGATATCACTTAAACGAATTTCCTCTGCTTCATATAAGTCCCATTGATCAAGTAAATACGTGATCGCTTCAGGGTACTCTGCAACAGAACACTGTACTTGATTGATACCATCTTCAATACGCTTGGCAATTTCAATTTCGCCTTCACGTGTCAATAGTTCTACCGTACCCATTTCACGCATGTACATGCGCACAGGGTCAGTCGTTCTACCAATTTCGCTTTCGACGGTTGCAAGAGCTTGTGCCGCAGCTTCAGCAACTTCTTCGTCAGTCGTTGATTCGGCCATTAACAATTCATCAGCGTCTGGAGCAGATTCAAATACTTGAATGCCCATGTCGTTGATCATGCTAATAATATCTTCAATTTGGTCTGAATCAACAATGTCTTGCGGCAGGTGATCGTTGACTTCGGCAAAGGTTAAGTAACCTTGTTCTTTACCTTTGGCAATCAGGAGCTTAATCTGAGACTGCTTACTTTGCATAAATATTTACACTTCTCATGCGAACCAATGTAAAACGACTTATCCTAGCGTCCTGTGCCACGGATCATTGATTCGTTGATTTTGGAAACGTAACTCTTCACTGAGACGTTTACGAATAGGTAATTATAGCAGAAAATGTAAGAAAATTGCTAGATACAAATTCTACTATGGCGATATTTCTAGCTTTATAACGTTTAAATATCGACCTTTTTTTCAAAATGTCAAATTTGTAACGAAAACTAATTTTTTGTTAGTAATTTTTTTAGTGTGTGTTTCTCTTCATCGCTCAAACCAACATTCCTTGATTTGGCGATTAAGGCTTCGGTTTGACCAGTCAAAAATTGGTCAACTAAACGTTTAAAGGTGCTGACATATACTGTATTAATATCATCATCAGTAATCAGCCATTCTTGAGCTAATAATGTCTGGAGGTGTTTTGCAAATGCGTGCTCGCGAAAATATTCAAAGACACTCGCGGTATTGACTCTTTTCTGTCGGGTACAAAATTGGTGTAGCTCAATTAAAAAATCCAAGCCAGGTAAACCGGCATCGGCTAACGCTAATGGATTAACTTTAGGAATAGTATGGGCTAAGTTTGGATGTTCTACCAGTAATCGGATCAACATTCTTATTGGAGTTTGGGATAGCTGTTGTGGTGAACCGCTGCCCGGATTAGCCATCTTACGAGGGCCTTTGTTGGCTTTGTTTATATCACGTTCCAGTTGAAAACGGTCATATTCGCCCAACAGCTTGCTTAATTCGCCTTGTAGGATTTCTTGTTGGATAGTCCCAGCAACTAATGCAATTAATGGCTCAGCTTCAGCGCGCAATGCTGCTTTACCTTCTATTGATGCGACATTATGACGTTGTAATAGGTTTTCAAATAAAAATTTAGACAAAGGCATCGCTTTGACGAATTGTTCTTCTAGTGCTTCTTTGCCAATTTGACGTACCATCGTATCGGGATCTTCACCATCGGGTAAAAACAAAAACTTCATGGCTTTGCCATCTTTTAAAAATGGTAGGGCATTTTCCATGGTGCGCCATGCTGCACCCCGTCCGGCTTTATCTCCATCGTAACAACACACGATTTCATCAGTATTGCGAAGCATTAATTGCACATGTTCGGGTGTGGTTGCGGTCCCGAGAGACGCAACGGCATAGTTGATGTCAAATTGACTGAGCGCAACCACATCCATATACCCTTCTACAACCACTATACGGTCGATATGACGTTGCATATTCCGAGCGCGGTGTAAGCCATAGAGCTCGCTGCCTTTAAAGAATATGCGTGTTTCAGGGGAGTTGAGATATTTGGGGCCTTGGTCGGCATCGATGACTCGTCCACCAAATCCAATCACTCGACCGCGCTTATCTCGGATCGGAAACATCAAGCGATCACGGAAAAAATCATAACGCTTACCGTTATCATTTTGGGTCATGATTTTTAAATCAATACATTGCTGAATCCGCTCAGGCGAGGTGCCTAATGTATCGGCTAGCGCTTGCCACTCGGGTGGTGCATAGCCGATTTCCCATGACTTAACAATTGCGCCGCTAAGCCCACGATCTTTAAGATAGGTAATGACTTTTTCTGAATTAGTGTGACGTTTGAGTTGCTGTTGAAAAAACTGTGCGGCTTTTTCCATTAACTCAAAATCATTTTCTAATTGTTGTTTCTTTTGCTGTGAAGCTGCTTTATTAAATGGCTGACTGCTTTGCTCTCGTGGTACTTCTATTGAATGGTGTCCAGCAAGCTCTTCGATTGCCTCGACAAACTCAAGACGATCAAATTCCATAATAAATGACAATGCATTACCGTGTTCTCCGCAGCCAAAACAATGATAAAACTGTTTTTCGGCAGATACCGTGAATGAGGGGGATTTTTCATTATGAAAAGGACAGCAGGCTTGATAATTCTTACCTGCTTTTTTCAATTTGACGCGACTATCCACGATATCTACGATATCGGTACGCGCAATTAAATCATCAATAAAATCTCGAGGGATCCGGCCAGCCATAAGGGCGCGGTTAACCTAATTTAGCTTTGATCAATCCGCTGACTTTACCCATATCTGCTCTTCCTTGCAGCTGCGGTTTTAAAACGCCCATGACTTTACCCATATCTTGCATACCTGCAGCACCCGTTGCTGTCATTGCTTCACTGATCAAAGCATTGATTTCATCAGATGTTAACGGTTGGGGTAAAAAGCTTTCTAAGACCACGATTTCAGCATATTCAATGTCTGCAAGATCGATACGTTCGGCTGCAGAAAACTGTTGCGCCGCATCTTTACGTTGCTTGACCATTTTAGTGATAATTGCTAATACGTCACCATCGGTTAATTCAATGCGTTCGTCAATTTCACGTTGTTTAACTGCAGCAAGTGTCATGCGAATCGTACCTAAGCGTAGTTTATCTTTAGCACGCATCGCGTCTTTTTGTGCTTCTCTAAGTGTTTCTAATAGAGTCATGACAGATCCTTTTGAAATAATGTTGACGAGTAATGTAAACAGTGTAACAAGTTGCTATAAATGCGACAACACAAACTAAAAAGGCAACCTGTTGGCTGCCTTGATATGCTTTATTCCTGAGAAAGGAATATTTACTAAAAACTGCTTAGTAAAGTTTAACGCGACGTGCGTTTTCGCGAGAAAGCTTTTTAAGATGGCGCTTTTTAGCAGCCGCTTTCTTACGCTTACGTTCCCAAGTTGGCTTTTCAAAGAATTCGCGCTTACGAACTTCTGATAAAACACCAGCTTTTTCACATGAACGTTTGAAGCGACGAAGTGCTACGTCAAACGGTTCGTTCTCTCTAACTTTAACGATAGGCATTAAATGTAAACCTCAATAAAAAATAATCTTCAGAGCGAGTTTTAAGTTCGTGGTGATGGCAATATTGATACAAGATATTGCGTTTTTACACACCACCAGAAAAGTCACTCTGGCTAAAAATGGTGCGCAATAGTAAACATTATCGCTAGGCTTGTAAAGGGTAAATTAGAAAATCGCGCTAATTTTTTGGTAGTACTGGTCTTAATCACCGTAAATGCGTAAAATCACACATTAATAAGTTATTAAAAGAATATTACCACACTATGCGCATTTTAGGTTTTGAAACATCTTGTGATGAAACAGGTATCGCGGTTTATGACGATAAACTAGGTTTATTATCGCATCAATTATATTCGCAAGTTAAAATTCACGCCGATTATGGTGGTGTGGTACCTGAGCTAGCTTCGCGTGACCATGTCCGCAAAATTATCCCTTTGATACAAGCTGCTCTCAAGGACGCCAATACTAGCGCCGATGATCTTGATGGTATTGCCTATACGAAAGGGCCTGGTTTAATCGGTGCGTTATTAGTGGGTTCGTCCGTTGCACGCAGTTTGGCGTTTGCATGGGACAAACCGTTAGTGGGTGTACATCATATGGAAGGGCATTTATTAGCGCCCATGCTCGAAGACAATAATATTCCTGAGTTTCCGTTTATTGCTTTATTAGTATCTGGTGGTCATAGCTTAATTGTGGACGTTAAAGGTATCGGAGAATACGCGGTTCTGGGTGAATCAATTGACGATGCTGCCGGTGAAGCCTTTGACAAAACCGCTAAGTTATTGGGATTAGATTATCCAGGAGGCCCATTATTAGCAAAATTAGCGACGAAAGGCGAAGCAGGGCATTATCAATTCCCTAGGCCAATGACCAATAAACCTGGATTAGATCTGTCATTTAGTGGGCTCAAAACCTTTGCTGCAAATACCATTCGTGCAGCTGCGACAGATGAACAAACCCACGCGAACATTGCCTATGCGTTCCAAGAAGCGGTAGTCGATACCTTATTGATTAAATCTAAGCGTGCATTAAAGCAAACGGGCTATTCCCGTGTTGTCATTGCTGGCGGTGTGAGTGCGAACCAGCACCTACGGCAGGTATTTGAGCAGCGTATTGGGCCCAATGGTAAAAATGTGTTTTACCCGTCATTAGCGTTTTGTACAGATAATGGTGCGATGATTGCCTATGCAGGAATGCAGCGTTTGAAAGCTAAGCAATTTGATGGGTTTGATGAACAAGTTAAGCCCCGCTGGCCGCTAGATTCACTGCCGCCATTGTAGATAGTGGATTAAACTTTAGGTTCGCTGCCTTGTAGTAACCGGGCGATATTGGCATGGTGGCGCCAAACTATGAGCGCCGCCAACATACTCACCGCTAATGTATATTCGGGTTTAAACCAATAGCAAGTTATCGGAGCAAAGCATACCGTTACCAATGCCGCTAAGGATGAAAAACGGAACAATCGATAAGTGATGAGCCATACAGCTAGTAGCGATAAACTAACCGGCAAACCGAGTGGAAATAGACAACCAAATGCGGTAGCGACGCCTTTTCCTCCGGAGAAACCATAAAAGATGGGATACATATGCCCCAGGCATACCGCAATGCCTATGACCCCTAACCAGAATGGCTCGATGCCCAAACGGTAAGCACCATACACCATCACGGTTCCTTTGAGTAAATCAAACAAAAATACGATGATGGCAGGGATGCGTCCGCCTAAGCGAAACATATTGGTTGCTCCGGGGTTATTAGAGCCAGATGAGCGAGGATCGGGCAATCCAAACAGCCGTGCGACTATAATAGCACTGGCACAGGACCCAATTAAATATGCGCTCAAAATCATTAGAATGATTATTAGTTCCATATGATTTCCATATACTTATCCCTATAATTCACGCTACAATATATTCAATTTACTAAATTGCATCGTTTTTTACTAGCGTTTTGCTAGTGATTCACTCGTTAAAAACGCATTACCAGAGATTAGCCCACATATGACGTCACCTATTGCTCATTCTGACCGAGTTTTGATCCGCAATTTGCAATTAGATGTGTTGATTGGTGTGTATGATTTTGAACGTTTAGCGCCTCAGCGCGTGATTTTTGAAGTAGATTTACATACGGATTGTCGTCCTGCTGGCTTAAGTGACAACGTCGTTGATGCGGTTAACTATGCACAAGTGACTGACGTTATCACTAAGATCAGTGTGGCCAGCGAATATCAGTTACTAGAAGCCTTAGCTGAGGATGTTGCGACCCAAGTGTTAGCACAATTTAGTACGGTGTCTTGCATCGATATAACCATTCATAAACCCGATATTATGCCTAATGATGTCAAAGTAGCGATTGCGATTTCTCGTACTCGTGCTGCGCAATATTAGGCTCTGATATGTCCGCGACTCAGCCTACACAGTCTCACCATATCCTGATTAGTCTGGGATCAAATGTAGATCGCCAGCGATATACTCAAGCGGGCATTACTGCATTATCCACGCATTTGAATAATATTAAATTGTCGAGTACCTATGAGAGTGAAGCGGTAGGTTTTGCTGGCGCACCTTTTTACAATCTGGTGATGAGTGCCTATACCACCTTGGATATTGCGGAAGTGGGTCGCTTATTTAAAGAGATTGAACATCAAAATGGGCGACTTAAGACCGATAAGAAGTTTGCCCCACGCACCTTAGATATTGATTTGTTAACTTATGATGATGTGATTTGTGTGGAACCGGTAGTATTGCCGCGTCCAGAAATTGAATATCATGCCTTTGTCCTTGAACCTTTGGCTGAGTTGGTACCGACGATAGTGCATCCCAATACCAACAAAAGCTACGCGCAATTATGGGCGGAGTTTGATCAACCAGAACAAAAATTATGGATAGTCGATTTAACATGGAGAGTAAAATAGTATGACGTTTTTTGAAATAGTGATCTTAGCAATTATCCAAGGGATCACTGAGTTTTTACCGATATCATCTTCTGCACATTTAATTTTACCTGAAGCACTGCTTGGCTGGAATAGTCAAGGCTTAGCCTTCGATGTAGCCGTGCATGTGGGGAGTTTATTGGCGGTCATTATTTATTTTCGCAATGATATTATTGCGATGACGGTGGATTGGTTTCAATTTGGTTTTACTAAAAATCAAACTTCAAATAGTCAATTAGCTTGGTTTGTCATACTAGCAACTTTGCCAGCGATTATGATTGGCTTTGCCTTCAAATCATTCATTGAAGTGTATGCACGATCAGGAACCGTCATTGCTTTTACCACCATTATTTTTGGTTTGTTACTCTGGTATGCCGATGTCAAAGCAACTTCAGTACGCGTGATCCACCAAATGACGTGGCGTCATAGTGTGTTGATTGGTCTGTCACAAGCCATCGCATTAATTCCAGGCACATCGCGATCCGGTATCACCATGACAACGGGTTTGTTACTTGGGTATGATCGAGAAAGCAGTGCGCGTTTTTCGTTTTTATTATCAATCCCAGTTATCTTAGGGGCCGGTTTATTAGCGACACTGGATTTAGTTGCAGAGCCATCTGCGGTGGATTGGAGTGCATTAGCATATGGCGCACTGTTTTCGTTTGTATCTGCGTATATTTGTATTTCATTGTTTTTGACTTGGATTAACAAAATCGGCATGTTGCCATTTGTGGTATATCGATTATTGTTAGGTTCTGTTTTGATTTACTTTATTTACGCTTGATGGAGAAAACACATGAGTGACACGATTTTTACCAAAATTATGGATAAATCTATCCCAGCTGATATTTTATATGAAGATGATGAGGTCTTGGCATTTAAGGATATCAATCCCCAAGCGCCGTTGCATTTTTTGGTGATCCCCAAAAAACCAATCGCAACCATTAACGACATTACTTCTGAGGATTATGCTGTTGTCGGCAAGTTATCTGGCGTCGCAGCGCAACTAGTTGGCGAACATGGAATGGCAGAGCAGGGCTTTCGAACGGTGATGAATTGCAATGAATATGGTGGGCAAACGGTATATCACATTCATCTGCATGTGCTAGCCGGTAAACCTTTAGGCTGGCCGCCGTATCAAGATAAGCTAAAGCAATCGATATAGTTTGGTAAAATTGATTGCGTTAACTTAAAAGACGCAGAAGGTTATTCTGCGTTGAGCTCTAATACTTCAGTTAAGTAATCAGCAAAAGCGACCAATTCCGCAGACATCAAGACAAAATCAGCGTCTAAGCGTGCTGCTTTCTCATCTTTAGGGATATCTTGGTTTTCTTCTTTTAATGAATCCGAGTATTTAATGCGCTTGATAGAGCCATCACTTTCTAGCATACAGGTTAACTGATCGCTAAAATCGACGCCTAATTTTTCTACCCACTTACCAGCATCGATATGACGTAATACTTCTTCAGCTTGTAGATCTTGATTTTTGCAGCGAGCAACAGCGGCTTCGTCATCATTGGCTTTGAGTTCAATATCGGTTAACAACTGGATGTGCTCCGGAGGATTAGCCGTAACCCAGTTAGTTAAATAACTTTGAATACCAGAGCGACATAACGGCACGACCGGTAACGAGCCCAGTGCTTTACGTAACATAGCCAAAAATGTTTCAGCTTTACCATCGGCAGAGGCATCAACAATGACCAATTTGTGCTCTGGACAAATAAATCCATTTGAAAATGAGTTTTTGGTAAATGCTTGCGGTAACAAACGTGCCACTATCTCTTGTTTTAAATCTTGTTGTGCTTTTTTACCAACGGGGCTGCCGGTTTCTTGTTCAATTTGTGCTACTTTTTCAGCTAATTCAGCATTAATAACCGCAGCGGGTAAAATGCGCTCTTGTTTCTTTAGACTAAACAAATAGCGACCATTTGCATGGTGAAATAATAGTTCAGAGCCCGTCAAAGGAGGAGTAAATCCCATTGTTGCTAGTTCTTGAGAACCACACGGGCGAAATATGACACTTGATAGACAATCTTGTAAATTGTCTTCGTTAAACGTTAACGGTTGGGTTAATTGGTATAACTTTGCATTTTTAAACCACATGGTGAACATGACTCCAGTCAGGAAATGGAAAAAGGGCGCGCAGAGTAACAATATTTGGTAGGGTTGACAATTATGAAAAAAAGCAATAATACGAATAAATATGACAACGTTAATAAAAATGTCATGTAAACAGTGAATAATCGAGAGCCATAAGTAAGTCATAATTTTTATTTTAGGAAAAAAAATATATGTCTCGTACTATTATGTTAGTAGAAGATGAAGCGCCAATTAGGGAAATGTTAAAGATTGTTTTAGAGCAAGCGGGCTTTTCGGTCAACGAAGCGGAAGATTTTGATATCGCACTAGAGAAGATGGTCGAACCTTATCCGGATTTGGTCTTATTAGATTGGATGCTACCTGGTGGTAGTGGTGTGCAACTTGCACGTAAATTAAAAGAACATGAATTTACCCGTGACATTCCCATTATCATGCTTACCGCGCGTGGCGAAGAAGAAGATAAAGTCAGAGGCCTAGAAGCCGGAGCTGATGATTATATTACTAAGCCATTTTCGCCAAAAGAACTCGTTGCACGCATCAAAGCGGTCATGCGCCGAGTGACGCCAACGGCTAGTGATGAACTCATTAACTTTGCAGGCTTGGTCTTAGATCCTGTCGCGCATCGCGTTTCGGCAAATGACGACCGAGTAGACATGGGACCGACTGAGTTTAAGTTGCTGCATTTTTTCATGGCTCATGCGGAACGAGTCTTTTCGCGTGAACAGCTATTGGATAATGTTTGGGGTACCAATGTCTACGTCGAAGATCGGACTGTGGATGTGCATATTCGACGTTTACGCAAAGCGATTTCAGCGCATGGACATGATTCAATGATCCAAACAGTTCGCGGTGCTGGCTATCGTTTCTCAGTTAAATAACATAGGTTTACCCACGTAATGTATTATCCGTTTTCATGGTCTAAAAACATTGTTCAACTCACGATATTTGTCCTATTGATCATTGTCTTGGGTGGTATGTTTGATGATTTTGTATTAGCTGTAGCGCTAGCAACCATTGCTATTTTAGGGTTTAATTTTTATCAATTATATAAGCTCAATCAATGGGTCTGGCACAGCAAAAAAATCTCCCCGCCCAAAGTCTACGGAGCATGGGAATACATTTACGAAGGTATCTATCAGCTACAACGCCGTCAACGGGGTAAACGTAAAGAGCTTAGCGAATTGGTGAAACGGTTTCGTAAAGGTGCAGAGGCGTTACCAGATGCAGTGATTATTTTGGATAATGATGCGACGATTATCTGGTGTAACCGTTTAGCACGTCTTGAGTTAGGGATAAAATGGCCAGATGATTTAGGTATGCGCATTGATAATTTACTGCGCCATCCTGAATTTGTAGAATATTTCCAAAACGCGGATTATACTTATCCGATAGAAGTGCCTTCCCCTGCTAATCCAAGAAAAACTAATGAATATCGGATCATGCCCTATGGCGATGATAACCTGTTGTTGATTTCGCGAGATGTGACTCGTGTGTCTCAATTAGAGGATATGCGTCGTGATTTTGTAGCGAATGTTTCGCATGAAATGCGCACGCCATTAACCGTAATTAATGGCTATTTAGAGATGTTACCCATGACC
Source organism: Glaciecola sp. UBA983 (assembly GCA_002292215.1). Lineage (GTDB taxonomy): Bacteria > Pseudomonadota > Gammaproteobacteria > Enterobacterales > Alteromonadaceae > Opacimonas. The sequence goes on from DBBN01000126.1 coordinate 37,761, forward strand.
TCTTTGGATGATGATCCATTAGCGCACAAAGCTATCTATGAGATGAGTACCCAGACTAAACGCATGCAAAATCTAATCGAAGATTTGTTAGTGTTGTCACGCATTGAATCAAGCTCTGAGCGAATTTATGAGCATATCGTCAACATGCCAAATATGTTTGCGCAAATAGCGATGGAAGCCAGACAATTAAATACTGATAAACAGCATCAGATTGAGTTTCATATCGACCCTGAATTACACGTTTATGGTGTTGAGGGGGAGCTACG
>DBBN01000126.1:38060-110530 GCA_002292215.1 Glaciecola sp. UBA983
ATTGATGTGTATTGGTCTAAAAATGGCCATGATGCAGTGTTTAAAGTCGTAGATAATGGTGATGGTATTGATGATAAGCATCTGTTGCGTTTAACTGAACGTTTTTATCGAGTGGACAAAGCGCGTTCTCGCAAAACTGGTGGTTCCGGCTTAGGCTTATCTATCGTTAAACATGTATTAAATCACCATAACTCATTATTAGAAATACGAAGTATTGTTGGACAAGGCAGTGAGTTTTCGTTTAGTTTAGGCTATGAATTAATTCCTACAGAGTCGTCTAAAACGGACCATGCTAAGTAAACGATTACCCCATTTTTTGAAAGTTGTGCTCATTGTAATTGCTAGTACAGCATTACCTTGTTGGTCCGAGGAATCTCCAAAAGAAGCACCTCAAACAAACGCACTTAAGACAGAGCTGCTTCAACCTATAGTCCTACCAGCAAAGGGTATTGTTGGTAACATGTCTTCCATTGGCTCCGATACATTAGCGAGTTTAATGACAGTGTGGTCGGCTGAATTTAATCGTATTTACCCTCATGCCAAAATCCAAATCCAAACGACAGGCTCATCTGCTGCCCCCATTGCTATTACGGCAGGTACAGCTTCAGTAGGACCTATGTCACGGCCATTAAAACCCTCAGAACGACAATCCTTTATTAATAAATATGGTTATGAGCCATTGATGATAACCGTGGCGATTGATGCGATTGGTGTGTTTGTGAAAGACACTAATCCATTGACGTCGATAACGCTAGCGCAATTAGATGGCTTGTATAGTGCCACTCGCTATTGTTCGCCACGTCGGGCTATCGATAATTGGGCGGAGTTATTAACTCATGAAGAATATAATCAAGCTGAGTTTTCCAATATTGCTAGATTTCCTGTGAGACTATATGGGCGAAATTCTGCATCAGGTACGTATATTTTCTTCAAACAACATGCATTATGTAATGGCGATTACAAAGCACAAGTGCAACAATTACCGAGTTCATCATCGATCATTCAAACTGTTGCCAATGGTCTCGGTGCGATGGGTTATGCCTCTGTTGGGTATCAGTCTTCTGGTGTAAAAGCCTTAGCGATAGCAAGGTCGTCGATAGAGCCTGCCTATGAGGTCAATGCTCATAATGTGCAAACTGGGCAGTACCCTTTAGCGCGAGGTTTATTTTTAATGATCAATCAACAGCCTGGTAAGCCTTTCTCTCCCGTGTTAGCCGAATTTCTCAAATTTGTTTTATCTGACTATGGCCAGCTTATTGTGGTTCAAGAAGGATACTTTCCGATTGCAGGATCTCAGCAACAAGCTCAATTAAACACCTTGTTTGATGCGGCTAAACCCACTCAATAAAAAGTCATCTCCACCCCCTAACTATGAATGTTTTATGACAATTTCTATATGTAACATTTTTGTCATTATTGGTGAGTAATATTTGCTTAACTTTTACATCAAAACTTAAATTTCATAGGAAATACACATGCGTTTAAATGATTTATTTAAAGTCACTGCGATTGCTGGTGCGCTTACTCTTGCTGCTTGTGGCGGTGATATCAATATTACTCCAACAGTGAATGACAACAGCGTAGATAACAGCCAGTCTAACTCAAATAATGTGACTGAAACTGCTGCCCCAGTAGTTGCAGACGTTGCATGCGCATCTTATACCGATGCACGTGGACTAAACGAAGGCACGAAAACGGGTGAAGATTGCGTATACAGTACCTCGTTTGCTAGTGCGACAGTTGAAATCGAATCAAACATTACTTTACGTGCGTTACCTAATGACGGTATTCATGTATTTGAAGGTGCATTACAAATTGGTAAGGATGTTACCACTGATGGCACAACTGTCGTTGTTCCAACAACCAATCCAACACTTACTGTCGAACCAGGTACAACGGTAACCTTTACTTCTGGTGAGGCAATTGTGCGTATCGCTCGTGGTGCTAAAATTCAAGCGGTTGGTACTGCTGCTGCACCTATAACCTTTACGTCAGCCAAAGCATATGACCGTTATGACTTAGCTAACGAAGGAGCTAAATATGCTGATTGGGGTGGTATTATTATCAACGGCCAAGCCATAACTGACCAGTGTGATGACGCTGCTCGTGCCGCCAATACATGTAATATTCAATCGGAAGGTATCGCGTCTAACTTTGGCGGTAGCGATAACACTGACAGTTCTGGTGCAATTAAATTCACTAAAATTTGGTACGCAGGTTCAGGTCCTAGAACCGGTGGCTCAGGTGATGATCTTAACTCGCTGACATTAAATGCAGTCGGTAACGGTACAGCTATTGACTACATCCACATTCACCAGGGTTATGATGATGGTATCGAAATCTTCGGTGGCGACGTTTGGTTCTCGCACGTTGTTGTGACTGACACACAAGATGATTCATTTGATTTTGATGCCGGTTGGCAAGGTGGTGCACAATTTTTATTCGTACAACATGGTACTGCCGATGGTGCAAACATGGGGAACGGTGGTTTTGAGCAAGATGGTAAAAAATCAGGTGGTTCAGCTGTCACCGCAGCAGATATTGCTAACGTAACCATCAAAGCTACAGGTCTTCCTTCTGTTCGTGATGAAGATGATTCGGTACCAATGAAGTTTGATGATGAGTACACAGCTGAGTTTTATAACGTTGTTATTACTAAAGCCGCTGCGGACAATGCATGCTTAAACTTCTCATCTGATGGTCAGAAAAAAGCAGATTTGATCACCTTAAACAACTCAGTTATTGCCTGTGACACATTATCTAATCCAGTGACATTTGGTGATACTGCCCCTGCTGCACTGCAAGGCACGGCAGTCGCTGATTGGTTGGCAGCAACATCTGAAGTCGTCGCTGATGAAACGGTTGGACTTCTAGCTGCTAACGGTATCAATACGGATATGACGAATATCACAGTGACGCCTGAGACTGATTTAGCCAGTAAAGATGCACGTTTTGTTGACGCTGACTTCATCGGTGCGGTAGCTGCGGATGATGCATCTTCGGCATGGTATAACTGGGTTGTCGCAGCTGTTGCAGCGGCCAACGCAGACTAATTAAGCCTCTTAGCTTAATTAAGTCATTAAATTGGGCGCAGTCTAATTCAAAAATTAGTCGCGCCCTTTTTGTTAATTCTTAGGAAAGATTATGAAAACACACCACAATCTCCACAAATTATCCCTAGCAGTATGTGTTGCGATCCTAGGTACCTCCTCGTTGGCTATGGCTCAACAAGATGAAGATGCAGTGATTGAAGAAGTGGTTGCCACCGGTTCACGTCTTCAAGGTAGTGCGACGGCAGTGATTGAAGAACGTAAAAATCAAGCATTTGTTGCTGATATATTAGGTGCTGAACAGATTTCACGAACCGGTGATAGTGATGCGGCCTCTGCACTTCGCCGTGTAACAGGATTGACCTTAGTTGATGGTAAGTTTATTTATGTCCGTGGTTTAGGGCAGCGCTATTCATCAGCTCGGTTAAATGGAGCGAATGTCCCTAGCCCTGATTTAAGTCGAAACGTCGTACCATTAGATATTTTCCCTGCATCAATCATCGAAAGTATGGCGGTACAAAAAGCTTACTCACCGAATATGCCTGCCGCATTTGGTGGCGGAAATATCGATATTCGTACCACTTCAGTACCTAATGGGTTTACTTCAGGTTTAGAAGTGTCGGGTGGGATCAATACCGCAACTTCTGATGTGTTTGATTACAATCGTGATGAATCAGCATTATCAACCACCATGCAAGATGCAATTGGCAATTATAGAGGGATTTTCTCATTAGCCAATATTGCACGTTTGAATGGATTCTCCGGTGAGACCGCTGGCACAGACGCCATTGCCGTTAATAATGGATTATTAGCCTCATTACCGCGTGATTATGCCATTACTGAAAAATCAGCTAAGCCTAATTATGGTGTGAAATTTCATATTGGTAATGCGTTTGATGAAGATGTGTTTGGTGGTAAATTTGGCGTATTATTGTCAGTCAATTATGACAACAGATCTAGCTCAACGGATAAATCCACCGCGGTAATCGCACAAGATCCACAAGCTAACTGTGTCACGGATATTATGGCGGCAGAAGATGTGGCCTTATCGTGTTACAACACGTTCAAGGATGTGACAACCACCACGTTAAATGAGCGCTTAAATAGCTATGTCAATGTCGGCTATAAATTAGATGCGCATTCGGTGTCTTACACTAATATTCAATTAGCAGATAATGAAGATACTATTGATGTGTCAGTGCAACAATCACCAGCAGGCTCAAGTATTTTTTCTATCTTAGGCAATGGACTCGCTAATCGTTTTCACGAGTTCAGATATGAGGAACGTGAGCTGAGTATTAATCAATTTATAGGTCAACATACGTTCAAAGAACTGAATAACTTGGGGCTAGATTGGCAATACACTCGTTCACAAGCGAAGACGGATATCCCTGGTTCGGCTAAGTTTGGTTTCTTAGATCGCTATACTGATGCAACCCGAACCGAATCAAATATTACGGGTGATGATAACCGCGTGATATATGAGTTCACTAATATGGATGATCGTCTCGACTCATATGGCGGTAATCTGTCTTATATGGTGTTTACTGCTGATTATGAAATTGAATTTAAAGCGGGTTATGATTTTACCGACCGAGCTCGGTATTACACCACTTCAGGTTTTAGTGTCTCGAATGACTCAGGCAGTGCCATTACTATCAACGATTCTGGTAGTAATTTTTTAGCTGATTCTGGTTATCTGATGGGAGATTTTATTACTAACAACGATGTATTAGTTGATTTTAATGAACCACTTGCACCTAATGCAGATGATTATTTGGCAGCTCAGCAAATTGATGCTGGCTACGGTATGGTCGATGTCATTATTGGTGGTGAGTACCGCATTTCAGGTGGATTGCGTTGGGAAAATTTCCAACAAGTCGCGATTGGTACATCCAGTATTATTTTTACACAAGATGATTTGAATGTATTTTATGACCCTGCCAAGGTGCAAGAGTCGACCATCAATGAGGATGATGTCTATGGCTCACTGGCTTTTACCTATATTGGTGGCTCTGATTATCAAGTTCGAGCTAGTTATGGTGAGACGATTGTTCGTCCTGATTTACGAGAGGTTGTGCCTGTATTTTACTTTGATCCACTTACTGATATTCGCACCAACGGTAATTCAAACTTAACTTCTAGTAATATCAAAAACTACGATCTGCGTTATGAGTATTATGGTGATGTGGGTAATAATTTATCGGTCGGTTTATTTTATAAAGATATCACAGCACCGATTGAAACCGTGTTGCAAGCAGGTGATGAAGATTATGCAGCCTACTTTATTAACTCTGATGATGCGACGTTGATTGGTGTTGAGACTGAGTGGTTATATGGGCTTGATGATGTGGTGAAAGGTGTATTTACCTCTGGTAATATCACTATCAGCGAATCAGAAGTCAGTATTGATGCTGCTCGTGCTGGTAACTTAACGAATACAACGCGTCCACTTACGGGGCACTCTAAGTATGTTGTTAACTTGCAGTTAAATTATGATTCAGATAATGGCGAACACAGTGCTTCATTGGTATATAACGTGTTTGGAGAGCGAATTACCGCAGCAGGGATTGAAGGGCGTGGTGATGCACTTGAACAACCATTCCATTCTTTGGATGTTGTCTATAGCTACTATCCGGATTTTAATTCTCAAATCAAAGTGAAAGTGCAAAACTTATTGGGACAAGATCAAGAAGTGACACAATCGGATATCGCAGTGCGAACTCGTGAAGTAGGAACCGGTATTAGTGTGGCTTACAAGTACGACTTTTAATAGTCCTTAACCTTAACTATTAATATTACAAAGAGGCTTCGGCCTCTTTTTTTGTGAATTCCACGCTATATGACACTTTTGTGAAGTCTGCGCTTTGTCACTGATTGGTAATATAACTGTCATATACATTCTTTATCATTTGCTCAGTAAAAAAAGCTGCCTATAAAGGCAAATTTCACAATAATAGGTCTTCATATATGAAACGCGTAAGCTCTCTCATACTGATCTTATTGAGCGCACTGGTGGTCACTACCAATAGTTACGCTCAAGAAGATAACACGGTAAAACAAGTGGTTGATAATGCAGCATTGATAAATCAAGCCGCAGCTAATTCACAACTCAAAATTAATAAGATTGCGGATCAAATAGATAGCAAATTACAACAATTCAAAGCCTTAAATAAAGAAATTGAAGGCTTGAATGTCTATAACGCGCAATTGCAAAAACAAATTAATTTCCAGAATCAAGAAATGGCAGATTTAAATGCCGCGATTGATGAAGTGAGTGTCATTGAACGTCAAATTACGCCATTAATGATGAATATGATTGATGGATTAGCGCAGTTTGTCACCTTAGATGTTCCTTTCCTTCCCGAAGAACGCAACCAAAGAGTGACTGATCTACGTGCCATGATGGATCGCGCTGATGTCGCTCCTTCTGAGAAGTTTCGCCGAGTAATGGAAGCCTTCCAAGTAGAAATGGATTACGGACGCACCTTAGAAGCCTATCAAGGATTGCATGTGATTGATGGTCAAGAACGTGATGTGGATTTTTTACGTTTAGGTCGGACTGCGTTGATTTTTCAAACGCGTGACGCGGCTCGTCAAGGAGTGTGGAATAAACAAACTCGTCAATGGGAAGAGTTAGATTCAAGCTACCGCCCCCAGGTTACCAAAGGGTTACGAATGGCTAAAAAGCAACTTGCCCCAGACTTATTAATGCTACCTGTAGCGATTACCGACTAAGAGCATGAAAATGAAAAAATTATTTACTCCTATCATTGCGCTCATATGTGCCACTCTGTTTAGTGTTGGTGTACATGCAGCAAACGAGCGCGCGTTAGATTTAGATGCGCTATTAAAGCAACTTGAACAAGGTCAGTTTGCCCAAAAGCAAGAAAATGCTCAACGCGAAAAAGAGTTTGTTGCACAACGAACACAACAAGATAACGTATTACGCGATACCACGACACAACGCGATAATGCATTAGATTTGTCAGAAAAATTAGAAACACAATTTGAAGAAAATGAATTCAAATTAGCGGATTTGAACGAGGCGTTAACCAACCGTTTAGGTTCATTAAAAGAATTGTTTGGTGTGTTACAGCAAGTATCGGGTGATACCAAAAACAAATTTTATAACTCGGTGGTATCGGCACAAATTCCAGGTCGTTCAGAATTTTTAGATAGCATGGCTCAAGATATGGGCAAATCCTCTAAACTTGCTTCAATCACTGAAATTGAACGTGTGTGGTTTGAAATCCAACGTGAAATGACCGAAGCGGGTAAAGTGACTAAGTTTACGACATCAGTAGTCGAAGCCAGTGGTAATAAAGTCGATAAAGAAGTGGTTCGAGTCGGTCCATTTGCACTGATTGCTGATGGTAAATACTTAGAATACAACGGTGTAACAGGTACGGTATCAGAATTAATTCGTCAACCGGCTGCACGCTTTGGTTCTTCGGTCGCAGATTTACAAAACTCCAATGGTGAATTAGTACAATTTGGAATTGATCCTACAGGCGGTTCGATTTTGGGTTTATTAGTACAAGCTCCAAATCTAAAAGAACGCATAGAACAAGGTGGTTTGGTGGGTTATATCATCTTAATTGTCGGCGCGATTGGTTTGTTATTAGCACTTGAGCGTTTAGTGTCATTATTCATCATTAAAACAAAAGTCGACAAGCAACTTAAATCTGACAAATTCAGTGATAGCAATCCTTTGGGTCGTATTATGAAAGTCAAAGAAACTTACCCATCAGCGGATACTGAAGCACTGGAATTACATCTTACTGAAGCTATTTTAGGTGAAGTGCCCAAACTCGGCCGTAACTTAACGATTATCAAGATTATCTCGGTAGTGGCGCCACTGATGGGTCTATTAGGTACCGTCACAGGGATGATCAATACGTTCCAAGCTATCACGCTTTTTGGTACTGGTGATCCTAAACTGATGGCCGGTGGTATCTCGACAGCATTAGTAACAACAGTACTCGGTTTAGTGGTGGCGATCCCCATGACATTATTGTACGCGATACTTAATACCCGTAGTAAAAACATCGTATTTATCCTGCAAGAGCAAGCTGCAGGTGTTATTGCAGAGCGTTCAGAACGAGGCTAAATCATGATTGAGTTTTTTGAAGCCATTCGCGACTTTACAGAAACTGGTGGCCAAGTACTCTTGGTCATCGGGTTCTTGATCTTCGTGATGTGGATGCTCATTCTAGAACGTGTGTTATATGTGTTTGTGTCACACAAAGACAACAAACGCAGCGTCTTGGAAGGGTGGCATGCTCGTGATGATAAATCATCATGGAACGCGGAACAAATCCGCCAAAAAGCCATTTCACGTTTAATTTTGAATCTCAATGGCAGTATTCCGGTTATCCAGGCCTTGGTGGCCTTGTGTCCATTATTAGGATTGATGGGAACGGTTACTGGAATGATTGAGGTCTTTGATGTGATGGCGATATCGGGTTCAGGAAATGCACGTTCAATGGCCGCTGGCGTGTCGAAAGCAACGATACCCACCATGGCTGGAATGGTGGGCGCATTATCTGGGGTCTTTGCTTCGACGTGGTTAACCCGAATTGTGAAAACTGAACGCATGCACTTAGAAGATGCAATCCAAATTGAACGTCCTACCACACAGGCTGAATCAGCTGCGCAGTGATGATTAAAAAGGTAAGAATATGAAACAACATTTTCAAAATTTAATGGATGAAGAAGAAGCGACAATTGATATGACGCCAATGCTTGATGTGGTATTTATCATGCTGATCTTCTTTATCGTCACCGCTTCATTTGTCAAAGAAGCAGGTATCGATGTAAACCGGCCTGATGCAGCTACGGCAGTCAAAAAAGACCGCGCGAATATTTTAATCGCGATTAGCGAAACCGGTGAAATTTGGATCAACAAGCGTCGCATCGATGCGCGTGCCGTACAAGCCAACATCGAGCGACTGCATGCCGAAAATCCGCAAGGGACCGTGGTGATCCAAGCTGATAAAAAAGCGACCACTGAGGTCTTGATTAAAGTCATGGATGCATCTCGCTCAGCGGGTGTATACGACGTTTCAATCGCCGCGCAAGAGCCATAAACTGATGATTTCACGTTTTATAATTGCTATTTTGGTTTCTGCATTCATTACATTAGGATTATTTTTTGTGATGCAGTCATTAATCAAAAGTGGTGGCAGTGCATTAACCGAACCGCCCAGAGGCAGTGTGATGGATTTTGTTCGTGTCAAAAAAGAAGAGTCGGTTGAGAAAAAAGATCGTAAGCCGAAAAAGCCGCCCCAACCAGAAGCGCCCCCTCCAGAAATGACGTCTCCGCAAATGGACTCGCCGTCACCTGATGCCGATGCAACAGGTATGGATTTTTCCGCGGATGTGGCTACTGATATATCGTTAGATGGTGGACTATCACTAGACTCTGGTGATGGTGAGTACTTACCTATTGTAAAGGTGGCACCGGTCTATCCACGTCGAGCATTACAGCGCGGTATCGAAGGGTTTGTCATCGTTGAGTTTACCGTCAGTAAACTAGGCGCTGTAACCAACCCAGTGGTAATTGAAGCGCAACCTGCTGATATTTTTGATCAAGCGGCGTTAGATGCGGCTAAGAAATTTAAATATAAACCACGTGTTATTAACGGTGAGCCCACTGCGGTTGCCGGTGTGCAAAACCGTATTACCTTCAAGATCGATGGTTAAAGGCATTTTTAAGGAAACCTAATGAAACAGTCTATTACACAATCCTTGTTAGCTTGTTGTTCAGTCATGTTACTAGTTAGTAGTATCTCGTTAGGTTCGGGGATGATGTTTGCAGCGCAAGCACAAACACCCACTAAAGCGAGTGACAAAGCGACACGCAAAGTTCCAACTTTGCGCGGTAAAGTTTACGAGCAATTATCCCGAGCACAGAGTTTTGCCGATAACAATCAAACCACCGAAGCTTTTGCGGCATTAAAAGAAGTAGAAGACAAAATCTCGTCAATGAACAGCTATGAAATTGCTATGCTATATAATTTTTATGGGTTTATCTATTACAACCTTGAGCAAGCTGATAATGCCTTAGCCGCATTTAAAAAAGTTATTGAGCAAGAGGGGATCCCTGAGTCATTTGAGCAAAGTACCTTGTTTACGCTTGCCCAGTTGTCAATGATGCAAGGTCAATACAAGGATTCGATTGATTATTTAAATCGTTGGGAATCGCTTAACGTAGGAAAAGTCCCAGCCAAAAATTTATTCATCAAAGCCCAAGCTTATTATCAAGACAAACAATATGAAAAAGCGGGCGAGTTTGTGAGTCAAGCAGTTGCCAGTAAGGAAGCGGATGGCATGATCCCGGATGAAGGCTGGTTGATCTTGCAACGAGCTATTTTTTATGAGCTCAAGCAAGTTGAAAAAGTGAAAGATGTCCTAATCAAAATGGTCAAATTATTTAATGAGCCTAAGTACTGGATCCAACTGGGTGGTATTTATGGTGAATTAGGCTTAGAAAATCATCAATTGGCGGTCATGGAAGCTGCTAGACAACAAGGTTACCTCACCAAAGCATCGGATATCTTTAACATGGTGCAGCTTTATTATTATCACAAAGCACCTTATAAATGTGCTGACATAATGCAGCAAGGCATGGCTGAAGGTGTGTTAGAGGAAAATATTCGTAACTTGAAATTTCTAGGTCAATGCTATCAATTAGCTAAAGAAAATAACAAGGCGGTGCCGGTGATGCGCGCAGCCGCAGCGTTATCCAGTGATGGTGAATTGTATGCCACATTGGCGCAATTATTGTTGAATATTGAAGATTATGATAGTGCCATTGCTAACGCTGATTTAGCACTTGCTAAAGGTTCATTACGTAATGAAGGTACTGTGCATTTGGTCTTAGGTATGGCCTACTACAACAAACGTGAGTTTGTAAAAGCAATGAATCAATTAGCTGTTGCAGAACAATTCACAGCGTCACGTAAAATGGCTGAACAATGGCAAAAATTTGTTGAGACAGAAAAACGTAGTTATGATCGTATTCAATCAGATTTAGCCAACGAAAAACTTGTAGCTAAGAGCGAGTAGTTCGGGTCATCCAGTTGGGGTTCATTTTTTTGTGTTCTATGCTAATCTTTATTTTTTAAATAAGGATATGCTTATGTCTGACAATAGCAAACCATATAAGAGCCAATGGCCTCTCCTATATCTAATGGACTCCGAGTTAATTAATAGTAAGTTACTCGGGGTGTTGTTAATATTAGCCATTTCAGGATGTAGCCCGGCAACTTCGACAGACATCAATCAGCATACCGATGCTCGTTCAGTATCTACCTCATCAACGAGTATTGCCAAACATAGTGACCCTGATATGACCTATCCAACACATCTTGCCAAGCGTTTTCCTCGTCTACCTGATATCGCAGCTACTGCCCCTGTCGCTAGACGTATTGAGCATAGCGAAGTGCATCATGGTCTGACGTTAACTGACCCATATCATTGGCTCAAAGATCAAGGTTATCCTGAAGTTAATGATGAGCCGGTACTCGATTATCTCAATGCAGAAAATGATTATTATCAAACATTTTTAGCCTCACATAAACCGCTGGTGGAGACTCTTTTTGCTGAGTACAAAGGTCGTGTCGATCCGACTGATGTATCGGTACCATTTACTAAACATGGGTATGAGTATCGCTATGAATACCTAGCTGAGGGTGACTATCGGACTTTAATCCGCAAAAACCTAGCTAATGGCGGCGAACAGGTTTATCTAGACCAACCCGCACTGGCAAAAGGACAGGATTATTTTGTGCTGGGTGATTATGATATTAGTCCTAACAATAATCATATGGCGTATTCTTTGGATACCAAAGGTGATGAGCGGTATACGATTTATTTTAAAGATTTACGGACGGGTAAAATCAGTGATGTCAAATTTGACAACACCTCAGGTGATGTCTTGTTTGTTAATAATGGTCAAGGGATTGTTTATGGGCAGTTGCACGCTGACCGTTGGGCGACTAAATCAATTAATTATTATGATACGGTTACACAGCAAATTACCGTGTTACAAACTGAAGCGAACGATGAGTTTTCTTTGGGTTTCAGCAGCACTTCAGATGAGCAATTTTTATTAATCTATTCAGGCACCAATGATGTCACTGAAATCTCAGCTGTGAACCTAGAGGATGTAACTCGGCCAGTGTTTCCGCTTGTTTCTCGTGAACAAGGATTCAACGCCCAAATCGATCATGCTCACGGGCAATTTTATATATTAACCAATGATACGCATGTTAATTCCCGTTTAGCGGCGGTGTCTTCTGCGCAGCCCGATTACGCCAAGTGGCAGACGTTGCTTGAAGGGAGTGACACGCAATATTTAAAGTCGCTACAAACGTTTAATTTTGGTGTTGTGTTGCACCTGAGTCGTAATGCATTAGAGGCGATAGCAGTTATGCCTTATGATGAGCAACCGATGTATGATGTAGACTTTGCCGAGACCGTATACGATGTGTCTCTAGGTACCAATCCTGAGTTTGACACGGCGACGTTGCGAGTGAATTACGAATCAATGATCACGCCTATGCAAGTGATTGATATTGATGTTGCAACACAAACCCAAACTATACGCAAACAACAAGCTATCCCATCTGGATATACGCCAAGTGATTATGTTACAGAACGGATTATGGCACCTGCCCGTGATGGTGCACAGATCCCCATATCGATTGTATATCATAAATCATTTAAGCCAGACGGCACTGCGCCTCTCTTACTTTATGCTTATGGTGCATATGGAGTCAGTATGTCACCGAATTTCTCAACGACTCGTTTGAGTCTGCTCGATCGAGGATTTGCTTTTGCGATTGCCCACACACGCGGTGGCGATGAAATGGGGTATCAATGGTATCTCGATGGAAAAATGGAAAAACGCCAAAATGCGTTTAATGATTTCGTCGATGTGGCACAACATTTAGTGGATAAGCAATATACTCATGCCGGCAATATTTCGATCATGGGGGCCTCTGCGGGTGGAAAAATGATGGGCGCAGCGATCACAATGGCACCAAATATGTGGCGTTCGGTGATTTTGGATGTGCCTTTTGTCGATGTGCTTAATACGATGCTTGATGCCAGTTTACCCTTAACACCACCCGAGTGGAGTGAGTGGGGTAATCCAATTTCCGATAAAACAGCGTTTGAAACGATTTTATCTTACTCACCATATGAGCAAATACAAGTTCGTGAATATCCGCCGATGATGGTGACCGGAGGGTTAAACGATCCACGCGTAACCTATTGGGAGCCAGCTAAATGGACGGCTAAAATGCGTCATCGTAAAACGGACAAAAACTTATTGGTGATGCGCATGAATATGAGCGCAGGCCATTTTGCTAATTCTGGACGTTATGGTCGTTTACTCGACATTGCAGAAGAATATGCGTTTATTTTAACCGCACATGGCATAAACCAATAAGATGGTCTATGAGCTAAAATAGCGACAAATTTACTATCTAGTAACCGACTCAACCTGCCGATACAGCATTATTGATATTCAAAAGCCGATAAAAACTCGCATCAGCCGATTATTGAGACCGATGCGAGTGGTTGTTATTGCTCAACCTGAGCGAAACAAAGAATTAAATAGACGAATGCTTAACGCTATTACATGTTGTCTTCAATATCGGCTTTTTTGCCTTTTCTGTCTTTTTTGTCCATGTGCTGCTTCATTTTACGCAATTTCTTTTGTTGTTTAGCGTTGAATACTTGCTGAATATCGAATTTGGTTTTAGCACGTAATACACCAATTTCAATTGCTGTTGGTGCGAATTCGTCTTGCAATGTTTGCCACGCTTGAGTATCAAACTCTGCCGCTTGAATGAGTGAACGCTCCGCCATCTTATGTGTCATCACAGTACTGTGATAGGTTTGCATGGCGGTGGTTGCATCATTATGGATTGTCGTTAACTGTGCTAATTGAGCTTCTGTTGCATCGACTTTATTGGCCATGCGTAACAATTGTTTAAGACGTTTTTGTTCGCGCTTGAGTGGATCGTGAACTGCATGTCTTGCTGCTTGATTGGCGTTAAATTTTGCTTGTTGTTCCGCAGTTAATACCGCAAATACAGCCTGTCTGTTTTGTGCGTTAGCGAGCTGATGAGCTTGTCTATTGATAAGTTTACTTTCCACCAATCTACTCGCTGTAGCTGCATCCCACGTCCCTGTTTGTTTACTTTGACGCATTAACTCTAGTGCTTCATCACGTTCGCCTTTGAACAAAGAACGGCCTTCTTTGGCTTGCTCACGAATGGACTGTATGGCTTCTTTTTGGCTGTCCGACAAATTGAGCTCTTGCATTGCAGAGCGTTCATGGTCGCGCTGGTGATCGCGTTGTTGAGATTGTGCTAATACACTTTGCGTGCCTAAACAAAACAGCAATGTAGTCGCAACGGTAACTATTTTTTTCATATTTGACATGGTAGTGTCCTTTAGGTGATTAACAATTTATGACACTTTAATCTTAGCAATAGGTTTGCAAAGAAACGCCAATGCAATGTAAAGCTTGTGTAAAGATAGCTAAATTGATGTGCTCCACGACGAAAAAACAATATAATTCAGTTAATTATATAGCACAATGTGACTATGACTTTTGAGCAAGGTGTTTTATGCATAAATTACTAATCATTGACGATGATGTCGCATTAACGGAAATGCTACAAGAATACTTAGCCCTGCACTCACTTGAAGTGACGGTGTGTAATCACCCTATTACAGGAATAGAAACCCTGCGTGAACAAGCCTTTGATGTGTTGTTACTGGATGTCATGATGCCCGAAATTGATGGGTTTGAAACCTTACGCCGGATCCGCCAGTTTTCAGGTATACCCGTTATTATGTTAACGGCCAAAGGCGATGATTTTGATCGTATTTTGGGATTAGAGTTAGGTGCCGATGATTATTTAACTAAACCGTTTAATCATCGTGAATTGGTTGCGCGGATCAAAGCGCTAACACGACGTTGGGTCGATAAAAGTTTAGTAAATGACAGCTCAGAAGCATCGAATTCCTCGGCACCATTAATGCTAAACGGGATTACCTTAGATGTGACTCAGCATAGCGTGTTGGTGGCGCAGCAGCCGATTGAGCTAACGGGCACAGAATTACATTTGCTCCATCAGTTGATGTTACAACCAGGTAAAGTTGTGACCAAAGAAGCCTTAAGCCAAGCAGTATTGGGACGTCGGTTAAGTGCTTTTGACCGCAGCCTAGATATGCATGTGAGCAATATACGCAAAAAACTTGCTCAGCACGATATTAATGATGTCATCAAGACAATGCGTGGTACCGGCTATATGTTCATCCTAAAGGATAACGTTGAATGAATTTACGTCAGTTAAACCCGAGCAATAGCTTGTTTGGTCGGATTTTTATTTGGTTTTGGTTGGCGACGCTAGTCATGCTTGGCAGTGGCGTTTTACTTGCACGGTTGTTAGTGTCGAATGTTTCTTTGGATGAAGTCGATGAGGTCAAGCTGCAACGCGCAATGGTATATACTGAGCGAATTGAACGCCGCCTCGAGCAAGGTAAAACTATTCAGCAAGCGGTTAATCGTCAGCAACTAGGACGCGCGCTTGTTGTGGCATATCCTCAAGGACAAAACCAGCCAATATTGAGTTTTCCGCAACCGTTGTTACGCGATTGGCATGCGTTTAAGTCTTTATTAGATGAACCAAAAGCGTGGGATATCCGTTTGCATAACAGCAATTTTATTGGTCCGATTGTGATTTCGAGCAATGGACAATCTTACCAAGTTTTTATTGGTCGTTTACTCCCACGAGAGCAAGTTAAAGACGACTTTAATGTAGGTATTATCGTGCTTATCGTTGCTTTGATTTTAAGTGCTTTATTTTGTGCAGCCTTGGTGACGAGTTTGTCCAAACCAATTGGCTCATTACGCCAAGCGACCAAAGAGATTGCCGCTGGCGATTTAGCTTCACGTATCACTGGATTGAGCCATCGTAAGGATGAAATTGGACAATTAGCCCAAGATTTTAATCAAATGGCGACTCGGGTTCAATCTTTAGTGGATAGTCAGCAACAATTACTGGCTAACGTGTCACATGAGCTTCGTTCACCATTAACACGTTTACAATTAGCGGTTGCGTTATTGGATGGGGCTGCTGATGAACAAACAAAAATACAAAACACACAACGTATAGATAAAGAAATAAAAGCGATCGATAGCTTGATAGGGCAGTTATTAACACTCGCTAAAGTAGAGACTCAAGAAGTGTTAATAGTTGATGAGTATTCCTTAGTGACATTGCTGCATCCGCTATTGGAAGACGCGACATTTGAAGCCTCGACCATGGGCAAAACCCTCCATGTCAGTTTATTACCAGACGTTGTTATCGGAGCTCAGCACGAGTTGTTCAATAGTGCGGTGGATAATATCTTGCGAAATGCGCTGCGTTTTGCAGATCACTCCGTGACAATTGACGTACAAATGGCATTACATAAAGAGCAACAAGGTGTCAATATTCGCATTTGTGATGACGGAGCAGGAGTCGATGAACAAGCGTTACGACAATTGTTTGAGCCCTTCTATCGCGCGCGCAATCAAGTTGCAACGTATAATGGCGCTGGCTTAGGGTTGGCAATAGCTGCCGCAGCGGTCAAACATCATGGTGGGCATATTCGTGCGGAGCAGGCGATACCTTCAGGCTTATGCATCATAATTTGGTTACCTACACTGCGTTAAACTTCAATCAGTCAACTTACTCCCCAACTAAAACGACAATCTCAATTGTCGTTTTTCGTATATATCTCTCTTATACTTAATATTTAGTATATCTCTATTGTGATTAATGTTTAGTATATTGGATGAGCACTGGTTTTGATTCAAAAAATAGTTATTGGATACAATTAAGGTGCCCGTGCATATTATAGAATGCTATAAATGAGTTGGATTAGACACAATATGAATTCACAGATTACCGTTTTAATATATGATGAGAACTACATACCGTGGCTAGATGAACCTAACATATCAAAAAGCTTTAAGTTGCATCATTGTATGGACCCATTAAAAGTATTTGATTTGGTTATAAATAAGCAAGTTGATGTTCTATTGGTCAGTGATAAAATTAAGTCGATAAGTTGTGTGGAGTTTATCGATAAATTACAATCATTTGATATATTCAAAGATATTCTGGTTGCCATTTGCAGTGATATTACGGATAAAAATTATCGAATGATGCTTCTCGATAAAGGAGTACTAGATGTATTTGAAACCCCTTTAAATGTTGAGCACGTCGCCTTTAGAGTCAGCATAATGATGAAGCTGGCAAAACTTCATAAAAATCTATTATCGCTCGCTAAAAAAGACTCTAATCTACAAGAAAATGTAAATTTGTATGGGATACAACAACCCCTTCCAGATAAAAAATTATTTCCGTCATTTGATTATATGTTAGTAAAATCGGCTGTAGAGTTAATTAAATCGGATTATACCGAACAAGATGCGCTCGATATACTTGCTGGCAAACTTCACACGAACGAACGAACACTAACCAATGCCTTTTTTGCGATTTATCAATGTTCCATACCAGCTTGGATAAGAGAGGAAAAACTGCTTGTTGCTAAAAAACTGATCTTAAATGGGTGTGGTAATATAACTCAAATTGCGCATGAATTAGGATATGCTGATATCGCTCATCTTTCTCGTTCATTTAAAAATCGCTTTGGCTGCTCACCTAAGAAAATGTATCGCAAAGATTATTTTTTTAACGCGAATGAAAAGACATAGTTATGACAAATCTGCCGAGTATAATGAAAGACTTACACTTTTTCATATCTTGTAAAGAACAAGTTGTTAATATTGAGTTATTTCACACTCAATATGACATTGCATACCAACTTTCCTTGTTTATACAGACCCAAGCAAACACTCCTTTTGGGTTAGTAGCTGGCTCTGAACTTCAAACCAATCTGATTATGTTATTTGCACAATGTCAGCGTGAACGAAATATTCATATCACCAATAAAGAGCAAATAATTCGAGATTGTATGTATTATATTTCAGTGCATGTACAGCATGTTAATGTCGTCAATTATCTTATTTTTCCAAACCAAGCAAGATATGAATATCCGCACTTTAGTCAAAGTTATACTAAAGAGCATTCTCCACAATATTTGATTGTGAATGTGTCAGGTTCAATGCAAAGCATTGATAATATTGACATGTTGAATTTATTTAAGTTTATTCGCGAATCATATAAAAAAACTGGACGCTTTATACATGATATTCAGTATATTGATAATAATATTATTGCCCTAGACTTCACCTAGTCAAACACCTACCAAACACCTACCAAACACCTACCACAAACCTACCACGCAACAATCTCATTGCTTATAATGCCTGTGAAAAAAATGCTTCAGCCTGAGTTTTATTTGTTTGAATGATCACAATTTTATCGGTATTTAAGGTCACCGTAGCTTGTTCTAATAGCATTGGTGAGACTGACTGAGTCTCCATAATAAATAAGGCCCTTGCGGGCCTCTAAATTTCTGTTAATTATTGCGTTGTATCGACCTAATCGCGAAGCATACGGCGTAGCAATTTGCCTACACTCGATTTAGGTAATTCATCTAATATATGAATTTCTTTTGGTACTTTGTACGCGGTGAGTAATTTGCGGCAATGCGCTTCAATGTCATCCGTATCAACGGTGTTTTTCAATGCAACATATGCACACACGCGCTCACCTGTTTTGTCGTCAGGTTTACCTATGACAGCTGCTTCTAACACGCTAGGATGGAGGGTGAGCACTTCCTCAACCTCATTAGGATAGACGTTAAAACCCGAGACAATGATCATGTCTTTTAAGCGGTCAACAATCTTAATACAGCCATTATCTAGTATGATGCCAACATCGCCTGTTTTAAAATAACCATCAGCCGTCATGACTTCAGCTGTTGCATCTGGTCGCTGCCAGTAACCGAGCATTACTTGAGGGCCTCGGATGGCAATTTCACCAGACTCACCTTGTGGAAGTTGTGAACCATCATCGGCTAAAATCGCGATTTCAGTGCCATCGACGGGTAAGCCGACCGTGCCATATTGTTCATTGCCAACTTCATTAAATGCGGCAACCGGGGCAGTTTCTGATAAACCATACCCTTCTGTGATTTCACAGCCAGTTACACCGCGCCATGCGTCAACGGCTGCTTGTGTCAGTGCGGTCCCCCCTGAAATAGTCAACTTAAGTTTAGAAAAGTCGCAGGTTTTAAAGTCAGGATGAGATGCTAATCCAACGAATAACGTGTTAATACCGGCAAAGGTCGTAAATTGATGTGGTTTGATGGCAGCAATAAATGCATCAGGATCACGTGGGTTAGGGATCAATAATATATGCGCACCTCGTGATGCAAATGCCATCATACATACCGTAAATGCATAAATATGATAAAGCGGTAAGGGACATATAACCATTTCATCTTGAGCATTAAAATTATTACCCAATCGACCTATGGTTTGCACGCAGTTGGAGATAATATTGCTATGGGATAATGCTGCACCTTTAGACACGCCGGTAGTGCCACCTGTATATTGCAATGCGGCAACATCATTAATATCAATGCCTGTTCTCGGTGGAAAGTCAGCGAGTGCACCTTGGGCTAATACATTAGTAAAATTAACATGTTCGGTATGCTCCGGCGCAGTATTAGGCATGAGTAATTCTGTTGCAGACGTAATAATGACGGATTCAATGGCTACATCTTCAGCGATTTCATCGTATTTAGGCAAAAAATCAGCCAAGATAACCAGTGCCTTTGCCCCTGAATCATTAAATTGATGTTTCATTTCTCTAGGGGTGTAAAGCGGATTAGTATTGACGACCACTAAACCTGCGCGAAATGCCCCATAAACCGCAATCGGATTTTGCAACACATTGGGTAATTGAATTGCAATCCGATCCCCAACTTTAAGACCTAGTTGATTGACGCAATAAGTCGCAAATTGCGCTGATGCTGCGTCTATTTGCGCGTAACTGTATGTTTGACCTAGTGCGGTATAGGCAGGAACAGCGGCGTGTTGTGTGAAAAATCCTTCAACAAAATCACCAATTGACGATATGTTTTCAGGAATGAAATTGGTAGAATTCGACATAACAAGCATCCTATATTTGATTTTAAGTTTAATAGGTATAGTGTGCCTGAGATTAATCTATTTTTACAATTATTTTACATTATTAGTTTGAGTTATATTGTAGGGGGCGGGATTTTATCGGATAGACAAACCAACATGCCCCGATTAGCCCGCATAATATTTGCAACAATAAACCAAAATCTCGTGCGCCAGCAATCAAAGTGACTTGTAATATCGGGTACATAGCGGTGTGGATAGCGCCTATAGTGATCCCGCCAGCCAAAATAAAGCTGGCCTGTACAAGCGTGCTTCGGGCCTGTGTGAAGTGAAATATTACGGCGCAGATCAACCAACCAAGTAACAATCCTCCCGCGATGATCACGCCATATGTGGGGAGTAGTCCTAGCCAATCTTGGCCTGTCATGGCTATTCGCTGATTCAGGCTAACTGCAATATCTACTTTACCTAACTGCCATAAATTAAATTGGGTATGTGCCATACTTGCAAGGGTGAATGTTAAAAACCATGCACGTATAAAACGCCACCAAGGCCAAAGTGTGATGTTGCGCATAAACAAGGTATCCTATTACTCAGTTTTTTATTAAATTATTGACTCAGTTAATGACTCAGTTGAATTTCACCAAGGACATGTGATGATGCAATGGTATCAATTTTTAATGTTAAGCACAGCTAGCTGTAAAGTGAAGCAATATTCGATTATCTTGCTGCTGGTGTGTTCCATGAGTGGGTTAAGTCAGGCCGTGCATGCAACGAGTATAGGGCTTAGTCAAACTCAATATGGACTTTACCCTGTATTGTCACAACTTGATATGCCTTGGGCGGTCAAATCCGATCAACAATCGCGTTTGTGGGTCACGTTAATGTCAGGACAAGTAGTGGTCACTACCCCTTTGAATTTATACCAGAAGCCGCAACCTCTCAATTTCCAAACTCTTGATTTAGCATTGCCAGAACTCTATGTAGCAGGGCAGGGTGGGTTAATGGACTTGCTAATACTATCTGAATCAACGGCAACACAAAAACACCTTCTCGTGACCTATGCAAAAGGAAATGATAGTCATAATGCCTTAGCCATACAACGAATCACCTTAGGTTGGGTGCATAGTGAAGATCGCTGGCAACTAATATCCAGTGAGTCTATTTTTACCGTCAGCCCCGCTAAGTCGACACCAGTTCATTATGGTGCGCGTTTGGTACAATTAGCCGATGACAGCATTTTGGTTACCGTTGGGGATGGATTTGATTGGCGTGAACAAGCCCAAAATAAAGCGTCA
This sequence comes from Glaciecola sp. UBA983, assembly GCA_002292215.1. Classification (GTDB taxonomy): domain Bacteria; phylum Pseudomonadota; class Gammaproteobacteria; order Enterobacterales; family Alteromonadaceae; genus Opacimonas. Next base: position 59,546 of record DBBN01000126.1, read on the forward strand.
GGATTGGGTAAAATCTTACGTATGAGCCTCACCGGCGATCCTTTGGTTGACAATCCTTTTTATCAATCGGCATTAATTGGATCTGACCCTAATATAATGAAGCAATGGGTGTATTCTTTGGGGCACCGTAACCCTCAGGGACTATTAGTTGATAAATATGGCGCTATTTGGGCACATGAACATGGGCCCGCTGGTGGGGATGAAATCAATTTAATTCGTCCTGGTCTAAATTATGGGTGGCCAGTTATTACCAAAGGAATCGATTATTCCGGGGCACAAATTACACCTTTTAGCCAATACCCAGGAATGACGGCTCCCGTTGTGAATTGGACTCCTTCTATCGCGCCTTCTGGATTTATTCGCTATGAGGAAGCGTTATTTCCTGAGTTGTACAATTCCTTCATTGTGACTAGCCTTAAACTCAAAGGTATTATTGCTGTGAATGTAAAAGATGGTGTCTATGAGTCACAAGTTAAACTCGATGCCGTGAGAGTCACTGAGACTAAAACACAAATCGTGACCTCATCTTTACCTCGCTTACGAGATATTACGACCTTACCATCTGGGGAAATCATCGTACTTAGTGATGGTGTAGATGGCGAACTATTGCATTTAAAGAGTCGTCAATAAGCGATAAAATATGAGTCTTGATGCCGTTAGACCAATGTATGGTATATTCAAACGATAGATAGGTTAAGATGCAAAATAGTCTGTATTGCTGATTCTGACTTGATTTTATGAACGTAATATTTAGGCGTAATATTATATCCAGCAATATTGAGAACTGATTATATCGTTTAAAATATAGCAAGATACAAATGCATAATTACTGTGAATGACCAGTATTATGGATATAAACCAAAGTTTCATTCATTTTTTTTCAAAAAAACGCTATAATTTCAGGGAATTATCATTACCTAATTTGGCGTTTTATATAAAACGTAAATTCACAACGAAAAAGAGGACATTATCGTGTTAGTAGAATATCGTAAACACGTCGCAGAGCGCGCTGCCGAAGGGATCCCGCCGAAGCCGCTTAATCCAGAGCAAGTCACTGGTTTAGTTGAATTATTAAAAAATCCACCAGCAGGCGAAGAAGAGTTTTTAATCGAACTAATTTCTGACCGTGTTCCTCCTGGTGTAGATGAAGCTGCATATGTAAAAGCGGGTTTTTTAAGTGCTATCGTTAAAAACGAAGTCACTTCGCCACTTATTTCGAGAGATGCTGCAGTACAGTTACTAGGTAACATGCACGGTGGATATAACATTGTCACTTTAGTTGATTTGTTAGATGACGCTGATTTAGCTGAACTTGCTGCTGAAGAATTAAAGCACACATTGTTGATGTTTGATGCGTTCCATGATGTGGAAGAGAAGCATAAAGCCGGTAATAAATTTGCAACAGACGTTATGGAGTCATGGGCTGAAGGAGAATGGTTTACTTCACGTGATGACCTACAAGAAAAAATCACCGCAACTGTATTTAAAGTGACTGGCGAAACCAACACGGATGATTTGTCACCAGCTCCAGATGCATGGTCACGTCCTGATATTCCATTACATGCAAAAGCGGCATTTAAAATGACGCGTGATGGCTTAACCCCTGAAAAGCATGGTGAAATCGGTCCATTAGCACAAATCGAAGCTATAAAAGCACAAGGTCACCAAGTGGCATTTGTGGGGGACGTTGTTGGTACGGGTTCTTCACGTAAATCAGCGACTAACTCAGTCTTATGGTTCTTTGGTGACGATTTACCAGGCGTACCTAACAAACGTGGTGGTGGTATTTGTATTGGTTCTAAAGTTGCACCGATTTTTTATAACACTATGGAAGATGCGGGTGCATTAGTATTTGAAGCCGATGTTGAAGAAATGAACATGGGTGACGTGATTGAGATTTATCCTTTCACGGGCAAAATCACTAAAAACGGTGCAACGATTGCTGAATATCAATATAAATCTGACGTGTTATTAGATGAAGTACGTGCCGGTGGCCGTATTAACCTAATCATTGGTCGTGGTTTAACAGACAAAGCGCGTGAGTCATTAGCGCTAGGGCCAACGGATTTATTCCGTAAGCCGGATCAACCTATTGAATCTGATAAAGGTTATACTCTTGCGCAGAAAATGGTAGGTAAAGCATGTGGTGTTGATGGTATTCGCCCAGGCACATATTGTGAACCTAAAATGACGACAGTTGGCTCGCAAGATACCACCGGTCCGATGACGCGTGATGAGCTAAAAGATCTAGCTTGCCTAGGTTTCTCTGCAGATTTAACGATGCAATCTTTCTGTCACACCGCTGCTTATCCTAAGCCGGTGGACATTGATACACAACATACGTTACCTGATTTTATGATGAATCGTGGTGGTGTATCGCTACGTCCAGGTGACGGTATCATTCACTCATGGTTAAACCGCATGTTGTTGCCAGATACAGTGGGTACGGGTGGTGATTCACATACGCGTTTCCCTATGGGTATTTCATTCCCAGCAGGTTCTGGTCTAGTTGCTTTCGCAGCAGCCACTGGCGTTATGCCATTAGATATGCCTGAATCAATTTTGGTGCGTTTTAAAGGTGACATGCAGCCTGGTATCACACTTCGTGATCTCGTTCATGCGATCCCTTTATATGGAATCAAACAAGGTTTATTAACGGTTGCTAAGAAAGGGAAAGTCAATGCTTTCTCTGGCCGTATCCTTGAGATTGAAGGTTTGAAAGAGTTAACTGTTGAGCAAGCGTTTGAATTATCAGATGCATCTGCTGAGCGTTCAGCTGCTGGTTGTACGATTAAATTATCAGAAGAGTCGATTGCTGAATACTTAACCTCTAACATCACTATGTTACGTTGGATGATCGCTGAAGGTTATGGCGACCCACGAACACTAGAGCGTCGTGCACGTAAGATGGAAGAATGGTTGGCTGAACCTACATTAATGCAAGCCGATGCTGACGCAGAATACTGTGAAGTCATCGAAATTGATTTAGCCGATATTAAAGAGCCAATTTTATGTTGTCCAAATGATCCTGATGATGCCAAAACACTATCAGACGTTGCGGGTACTAAAATTGAAGAAGTATTCATCGGTTCATGTATGACTAACATTGGTCACTTCCGTGCGGCAGGTAAATTACTAGAGCAGTTCGGTGGTACATTACCAACACGTTTATGGATGTCTCCACCGACTAAGATGGATAAAGCCGTCTTGATGGAAGAAGGTTTCTATAACATCTATGGTCGTGCTGGTGTGCGTACTGAAATGCCTGGTTGTTCATTGTGTATGGGTAACCAAGCACGTGTAGAAGCCGGTTCAACGGTATTATCAACATCAACACGTAATTTCCCTAACCGTTTAGGTGATGGCGCTAATGTGTACTTATGTTCTGCTGAAATGGCAGCGGTAGGTGCTATTATTGGTAAGATCCCAACAGCGGCAGAATACATGGAATATGCGTCTAAGATTGATTCAATGGCGGGTGAAGTTTATAAATACTTAAACTTTGACCGTATTGAAGCATTCAAAGCTGCAGAAGAAAAGGCCAAAGCATCGATTATTCCTGCGTTGAATATTGCTTAATATTTTATAAAAAGTAAAAAATAAAAAGCCAACTAAGCTAATACTTAGTTGGCTTTTTTTGTTATTATTACGGCTGTTAAAACCAATAAATCCCTATGAGGTTTAATGTGACTGTGCCTACTAGAGCTATTTTGTTGTTAAGTGCTTGTCTACTATTGGGCTGTGCGGTACCTGATGCTGCGGCAAATTCGACACCTGCAACGTATTTACCTGACGGTGTTGAAATGGTGCAGTTTGGTCAAGCCAAAGTCAAACTAGCCAATCAACTTTATACCTTAGAGTTTGCGGCCAATGATCAACAACGTGCTCGTGGATTAATGTATCGTAACGAGTTATGTGCTGCCTGCGGTATGCTATTTGATTTTGGCAAAAGTCGTTATGTCGGGATGTGGATGAAAAACACCAATATTCCTTTAGATGTAGCCTATATTAGTGCTCAAGGATTGATTATTAATATTGAACAAATGCAGCCACACACTTTACAAGCCCATCATTCGGAGATTGCGGTGCGTTATGCCATAGAGATGAATCTTGGGTGGTTTGCACAACATCAGATTGAGGCTGGAGATAGCGTTAGGTTTATTTCTGCTATGCCAAAAAACTAAATCGTTTTATACTAATGTTAGTAACCCATTACAAAAGTAATAAAAATCTAAGATGGGGTTAATTGAGTACCAAGCACCACGACAGATTCGACTCAATTTTTACGGAAAACACACAACATGAATTCAGCTTTAACGATTGCAAAATTTGGTGGCACCAGCGTTGCCAACTATCAAGCGATGAGCGCGTGCGCCTCAATTATTGCACAGCAAAGTGATACTCGCGTCGTTGTCGTCAGTGCCTCTGCTGGCGTAACCAATTATCTTGTTTCATTATGTCATGATGAACTTGATGCGACTCAAATTGATAGTATTATCAATGCCATTTCAGATATTCAATATGCTATTGAAAAGCACTTGCCAAACAGTGAGCAACGCACCAGTGCGCTTGAAGCATTACTCTCTGAGCTGACTTTATTAGCCAAACAACCTTCATTACGCACCAATGATATGCTTAAAGAACAAGTATTATCGATGGGTGAACGCATGTCATCGTTATTGTTTACTGATGTACTCAAAGTCCACAATGTGCCAGCCCAAGTATTTGATGTGAAGGAAGTCATGCGTACTGATTCTAATTTTGGTGCTGCGAGTCCTGATCTAGACCAGATAAAAACGTTATCCCAAGCACATTTGGCACCTAAAATTGTCAGTCATGTGCAAGTGACACAAGGCTTTGTCGGCGCGGATGATCAAGGTCGCACGACAACACTCGGTCGTGGTGGTTCTGATTTTACTGCTGCATTATTAGCAGAAGCGCTAGGTGCGCAGTTATGCCAAATTTGGACGGATGTGATTGGTGTGTATACCACTGATCCGCGCATTACCGATAAAGCTAGACCGTTACCTGAACTAAGCTTTGAAGAAGCCGCTGAAATGGCAACATTTGGTGCCAAAGTATTGCATCCTGCGACAATGGAACCGGCGTTACGCCAAGATATTAAAGTGTTTGTTGGTTCATCCAAGGAGCCTGAAAAAGGCGGGACTATTATTGTTCGCGATTGTGAGATAGAGCCACCTTACCGCGCTATTACTCGCCGTAAAGAGCAAGTCATGGTCACAGTTAAAACTCCCAAAATGATGTATGCCCAAGGTTTCTTAGCCAAAGTGTTTGAAATTATCGCCAAACATGAATTGAGTGTTGATTTGGTGACAACGTCAGAGATCTCTGTGTCATTTACCTTAGATAACCCGCCTAATTCAGTTGCAGAGCGACTTAATCGTGAAACGATTGTAGAGCTACAAGATATCTGTGATGTGACGGTAGAACGAGGATTTGATTTAATCACTGTGGTGGGCAATAACATGCAAACTTCGGTCGGGGTTAGCAGTAAGATCCTGAGTGCTGTATCAGATTATCAATTACGCATGATTTGTTTTGGCGCTAATCCGCATAATATGTCGTTCCTTGTACAGGAACAACATAGTGATGAGATCGTCAAACAACTGCATCGTGTGTTGTTTGAATAGACGCTAATAGTCAGCGACATAGACTTGTAAATGTTGCGTCCGGTTTGCTAATGTTCGGACTTCATCTGCAATAACAGCAAACCCTCATCCTTTTATTTACTAATGATGTAACGGCGATATACGGCGGAACTTTATGCTTTTATTACGATGCGGGTATTATTAGTTAGATTAAAACAAGTTAATGCATTACCCCATACATAGCCGGTATCTAATGCAATAAATTGTCGATCGTTAGTTTGTCCAAGTAAACTGGCCCAATGTCCGAATAATACACGTTGCTGCTCTGACAAATTAGGGTTGTGCTGCTCAAACCAAGGTTTAATAGTGGCAGGGGCTAGATTAGGCTGCATTTTGGCATTAAAATCTAATGCGCCATGTACTGTGATATACCGCATGCGGGTAAACGCATTAATAATAAACCTTAGGCGCTGTTTTCCCGTTAATTTACTATGCCAAGAATAGGGTTGATTACCATATAAAGTATTAATTTGTTTAGCAAAATCGGGCTGTTGTAACAAACATTGAATTTCATCAGAATAACGAATCGCTTGTGCGAATGACCAGCCAGGATAAAGTCCTGCGTGGCTAATTAATGTATTGTCATCATATTGATAAGCGAGAGGGTACTGTCTGAGCCAGTCGATATATTGGTTAATTTTTTTTGATTGGAGTAAAGGCGCAAGCTTATCACTTGGCTTTACTTGCTTTAGCCCAGCTTGTGTTGTCAATAAATGTAAGTCGTGGTTGCCTAATACCGATGTGAAACTGTTACCCAGTGAATAACATAATTCGAGGACACCGAGGGAGTTTTCACCGCGAGCAACTAAGTCGCCCACGGCAATTAATTTATCTTGATGAGGATTGAACCCTATCTGAGTGAGGAGTTTATCCAGACCAATTAGACATCCTTGAATATCTCCGACGACATAATCAGTCATCGGTTACCAACAACCCATATTAGTTAAGGGCATTAGCAACGGCCAAAGAAAAAACATTGATAGGCGCTTTAAATAGAGTCCCATCTTTAAATTCGAATTCATAATGGCCTTGCATGGTACCAACAGGGGTGTCTAGTACCGCGCCGCTACGATACTCAAAACTCTCGTCTGGTGCAATAACTGGCTCTTCGCCAACCACACCAGCACCACTCACTTCTTGAGTGTCACCGTTACCATCAGTTATTAGCCAGTAGCGGTTGCGCAATTGCAATGGTTCAAGACCGATATTCGTCATTGTTATGTGATAAGTAAACGCATACCTTATAACATTATCACCTGTATGCTGCCCGATAAACTGCGTGTTAACTTCAATAACAATATCAGAGGTTGTTTGCATCGTTGGTTCTCGTACTATTCATTTTCGTTAAACGTTGCATGATTCGCAATCAAGGCGAATTGCGCTAATGAAAGACCTTCTGCTCGCCAAACGGGATCAATCCCAATAGCGGTCAATCCGTCAGCATCAATCGCTGATTTTAAACTGTTTCGGATAGTTTTTCGGCGTTGATTAAATGCAAGCGCAACGACTCGTTCTAAATCCTGTAAATGATTAACCTGTACCGGCGGGGTTTGATGCGGGATTAATCTCACTACTGCACTATCTACTTTCGGTGCAGGGGTAAATGATTCTGGTGGTACTTCAAGGACAGGTACCACTGTACAATAGTATTGCGCCATCACAGATAGACGACCATAGTTTTTATGACCAGGACGTGCTGCCAAACGATTCACTACTTCTTTTTGGAGCATGAAGTGCATATCTTTGATTTTATTTGTGAAAGTGAATAAATGGAACATCAATGGCGTTGAAATATTGTATGGCAGATTACCAAATACTTTTAGTGGACCTAGTTTCGCTAATTCAGTGAAATCAAATTTCAGCGCATCCGCTTCAATCACGTTAAGTTTTTTAGACATAAACGGATGTTCACGTAAACGCTTCGCTAAGTCGCGATCTAATTCTACGACATTGAGATGATCGACAATTTCACAAACGGGCTCTGTCAATGCGCCCAAGCCTGGGCCTATTTCTACCATGATATCTTCATTGTTAGGCGCAATAGCACTGACAATTTGATCAATGACATAATCATCGTTTAAGAAGTTTTGTCCAAAGCGTTTACGCGCTTTGTGTCCTAAGTGTGTGCTGCTCATATACGCCTATTTGCTAGTTTGATTGCTTTAAGGATTGCGCGGTGCAAGCTTCCTGCATCGGCTTCACCTTTACCTGCTAGATCGATAGCGGTACCGTGATCGACCGAAGTTCGGATAAATGGTAAGCCCAAAGTGATATTCACCGCTTGGCCAAATCCTTTATATTTTAATACGGGTAAACCTTGATCGTGATACATCGCAAGAACAGTATCTGCATCATCTAAATATTTTGGATTAAAGATAGTATCAGCTGGTAATGGGCCCGTAATATTGATCCCTTCATCACGAAGTTTGTTTAACGCTGGAATAATAATATCCAACTCTTCGCGCCCCAAATGCCCATCTTCACCTGCATGAGGGTTCAAACCACAGACATAAATATGCGGCTTATCAATGCCAAATTTCAATTTCAGATCGGTATTAATGATATGAATGACTTTATCTAAACGTTCTTGTGTAATGGCCTTAGCAACATACGCTAACGGAATATGCGTAGTTGCCAATGTCACGCGCAATCCATCAGTGGATAACATCATAACCACATCACTGGTATTGGATTGACTGGCAAAGTATTCAGTATGACCGCTGAACGAAATACCTGCTTTATTAATAATCCCTTTGTGTACCGGGCCCGTGACCACGGCATCAAAATTTTGATTCATGTTCGCTTCACATGCTTGCTTCAGCGTTTCTACCACGTAGTGACCGTTAGCTGTGGATAACTCACCAGCTACGACAGGTGCATCACACGGAATATGATGCACATACAGACTGCCCATGGGAGCTTTGGTTGTTTGTCCTGTATAAGGAATCAGCGCTAATTCAATATTCAACAAAGCCGCACGTTCTGCAAGCATGTCTTGGTCAGCGTAAATCACAAGTATTGCATCCCAGCTATGGTGAGCGAGCTCTACGATTAAGTCTGGGCCAATGCCCGCTGGCTCGCCTGGGGTAACTGCAATTTTACTCAATGCATTCATTAGTCCGATGACCCTTCTTCATCTAACACTTCGATAAAGGCTTCTTCACGCATTTCACGTATCCACGCATCGGTTTCTTCGGCAAATTTACGGTTATAAATAAGCTGATACGCTTTGTCTTGTTTTTTGCGATCAGTGATATCATCAACACGGCGATCAAGCAGTTGCATTAAGTGCCAACCGTGAACCGAACGTACTGGTTCTGATATTTCATCTTTGGCTAATTGCATTAACGCGTCTTTAAATGCTGGTACGTACATATTAGGATCTGCCCAACCCAAGTCACCACCTTTGATCGCTGAACCAGGATCTTCGGAGTGTTTCTTGGCTAAGTCTGCAAATTCAGCCGTTCCCTCTAATATTTGGGCTTTGAATTCAAGTAACATTGATTGTGCTTTTTGCTCAGAGAGAATAATCGATGGCTTAATCAAGATATGACGAGCATTGATTTCTTCTAATTTAGCGACTTCAACACCACGAGTTTCCATAATTTTTAAAATATGGAAACCGGCGCCACTTCGAATTGGACCAATTAAATTATCTGTCTCTTTACCTTGGATAACTTCTGCAAACAAGGTTGGCATTGAATTGATGTTTAACCATCCCATATCACCGCCATCTAACGCTTTTGGACCCGATGATGAAGCGATAGCGATTTTGGCAAAATCAGAACCCGAATTAAGCAAGTTTAATACTTTATCTGCACGGTTACGCGCCGCAGTAATATCATCATCGGTCGGCTCAGGCGGAAAACCAATTAAAATATGGCCTAGACGATATTCTGCTTGTTCATTACCTTGCTCTTCAATCAATGACACTAATGTTGAGATTTCTTGTGGAGTAATATAAATTCGGCGACGTACATTGGCTCGGCGCACTTCACCGGTAATTAGCTCTTTACGGACTGATTCACGATAGTTTTCATAATCTAAACCGGCTTGCGTAATTGACGCGCGGAGTTGATCCAAACTACTGTTTTGATTTTGAGCAATATTTGCGATGGTTTGCTCAAGTTGCGGATCTGACACGCGGATCCCCATGCGATCTGCTACTTGCATTTGCAGATTATCCAAGATCAAACGCTCAATCGCTTGAGTTCTTAATGCGCGGTCGGAAGGAAGCGCTTGGTTGTTTTTAGTCGCGTTGTCTTTTACCGTTTTAACTAACTCACGGATCTCGCTTTCTAAAATAACACCTTTGTCGACGATTACCGACACTTTATCTAACACTGTCTGCGCGGCTAGATTGACACTTGCAGATAAACAAATACAACCAATCAATATACGTAAAAACTTCATAAACACTCTTTTTATTTTTGTGTTGTTAAGACACTTTAATTGATGAGGTAAGGCTGGCGATAACCAAACATACCATCTTGTAACATACTCTTATTGCGTCGGTTTGACGAAATACCTTTAAAACTAAATTGCAATGCTATCCCAGAATCAAACTGATTTATATCTTGGATCCCATCATTTGAGTAGCGGTTGGCTAAGTTGCGTTGCCCGATTAAGCGAACGGACCAACAACATGATTCATATTGCAGACCAACATATGCCTCAATAGTTCGCGATAAACTCCGATCTTTATACCAACGACCAACCCATTGCCAGCGCTCTGATATCGGCCAAGCCGCACTTAAGCCCATCTGATTAATGGTTTCTTGTGACAAATTGCGAACATATCTGTGGGATAATTGTATCAGACTTTGCTTGTCTTTGCGGTATTCTAACGAAACACTACTGCGTTCTACTTTATCGATTTGTGTTGCTAGCTGTAATTGAGAATGTGCAAACCAGCGCTGTGATAACCTGAAATCAAATTCTGCAGCTAACGCTGAAGTTTGCACCGTTTGGGTTTGGTTGAGTAGACGTGATTCATCTAAGTAAAAAATTTGTCCAACACTAATCGATGCGCGTTCTTGATTATTGCCATCCATGATCCGCGAACTTAAGCCAATGGTTAGTTGGTTATTATCACTGATGCGGTCTAAACCACTAAATGCTTGGCCTCGAAATAAACCATTAACGTTGTTAAGTAGCTGCGCTGAATCATACAACCCAATGTCGTTTTGCTCCGCATAAGACGTGTATAAGTACTGAATTTTGGGTTCTAATGTGATGATTCCATCCGTATCGGTAAACGATTGAGGACGTTCAAAAAAAACAGCACCAAACAAGCGGGCTTGACCAATATTACGGTTCACACTAGGCGCTAAATCAGAATCACTCAGATGACGTTGTTGATAATAAGTGGAGTACCACGTTAAATCCGCACTCAGTTGTGTGCCCGGTGTAACCTGGTTATAACTAAGTGTTGGGGCAAAATGAGCACGGGTTGCTGTCGGTAATTGTGGATTGTGGTTATCGAAATAACTCAACTCTGAATGGATATCTAAACGCCAATTTGGATCTAATACCTGGGTATAATCAAGCGCAATGTGCGGCAAAGCACGATAGTTATTTGCCGTTTCCCCGATGACATCAAAATCTTGAAAAGTCGTTTGCACGGTTAAGTTGGGAGAGTGATACAACCATCCTATTGCACGGTTAACATACGTGTCAGCACGATTATAAAAATCCGACCCTAAATCAACAATATAGTTTTCATCACTGATTTGATTAAAATCGACATACCATTGTAGATTTTCAGTCACATTACCTTGGTGTTGTACACGTAAAAAGTAGCGCGCATCATCATTAATATAATCATCATCTGAAGCAAGGTATTCAAGGGTCACTTCGCCTTGTTGATGCGCAGTTAAATACCTAAATTCACTATTAAACTGAATGCCTCGGTTGGTCAGTAAGCGAGGGGTTAAGGTCGCATCTAAATTAGGAGCGATATTCCAGTAGAAGGGTTGGGAAATATCAACGCCATTGGCGCTGGATGAGGAAATGTTGGGAAAGAGCAAGCCTGATTGACGTTGTGAGGTAACCGGAAAGGCAAAGTAAGGTAAATACAGCACTGGGAAACCCGCCACATAAAAGCGCGTGTTAAAGGCTTGTCCGAGATTACCCGCTTCACCAATATTGAGTTGTGACGCTTTAATCGACCAATCCTGTTGGTTTAAAGGACAGGTGGTAAAGCTCACTGTATCAAGCGTTAAACCTGATTTGCTATTAATGCTAATTTGTTCAGCCAACCCATTGCCGTTGATACTAGCAAGTTGGTAACGGGCGTTGCTGATTACAAATGAATCGGTGATGCCATTGAGGGAAATCGATTCACTTGTTACTTCTAGTTGATCATTAACAAACCCGACTTCGCCTACGGCTACGACACCATTGCCATTATCAGTCACAATCGCTTCATCTGCGAATATCTGACCGCGCGAAGTGATAATATTCACATTGCCGCTAAATTGCGCACGCTGTGTTAAAGTCATGGTGGCAGAATCTGCTGTCACGACAACGGCATTAGGATCAAAGGTGGTGTTAGCGTTAAGTACTTCAGGAGCAAATAGTGCAGGATTAGCGCATTGGAGTAAATCAATCGGCTCACTTTGAGCCTGTGCTTGCGCATTGCCGGAGGCAATCGCTAGGATCGCTGCGAAGATAAGGGTAACGGCAAATTTCATGAAAGCGCATGGAGTCCAAAATTCAAGTAAAGGCGATTTTAAAGGTTTATGGCTAAATTTCCATGTTTAAGTCGTAAAAATCCCTTTTTCATTGATTTTTTTTCATAAAATGTGTTTATTGCCAATCCGACGACGGTTATAGTAGCGTTATATCAAGTGTTACAGTGACTAAATAATGCCATTCATGGGAAAATTACTAGGGTTTGTGTTCGGATTTTTATTGCTTAAATTACCTGGGGCAATACTTGGCTTAATTGCTGGGCATATGTTCGATAAAGGAATGAGCAATGATTTCTCTCGTTCAGGTGGATTTGGACGCTTTTTTGCTGATAACGAAAGATTGCAAAGTAGTGCCATATTTTTTCATGCTTTGTTTGCTTGTTTAGGGCATATAGCCAAAGCTGATGGTGCGGTTACTCAGTCTGAGATCAATGTCGCCTTAAAGCTTATGGATGACATGCAGCTTAATGAAAATGACCGGCGAGAGGCTCAGCAAGCGTTTCGCGAAGGTAAAGATCCGCAATTTCCTTTAGAACATATCTTAAAAGATTTAAAGCACGATTTACATGGTCAAAGAATCATTCTGCAAGCCTTTTTAGAAATGCTTATCGAAGCCTCTTTTGCCGATGGGCAGTTATCGGTCAGTGAAGTCGAAGTACTTGATAAAGTGGCTATAGGGCTTGGTTTCGGGCATAAAGATCTGGATCGCTTGATCCGTAAATTCGAAGCCGAACTGCGCTTTCGCCAACGCCAAGATGCGTTTAGTCAAGCCCGCGATGAAGCCCGTTCTCGCGCACAAGAACAAGCTAATGCCTGGCGTGACAAAGCTCAACAACAATATACTCGGGCGCCTCAATATTCAGATAAACAACGCCTGACGGATGCGTACCGCATTTTAAATGTCGCACCGACAGCTGATGAAAAAACACTCAAGCGCGCCTACAAAAAAGCTATGAATGAACATCATCCTGATAAATTAATTGCTAAAGGGTTGCCTAAACAAGCTATGGAGTTAGCCAAAGTTAAAGCGCAGGATATTCAAGCGGCTTATGAGCTAATCAAAAGAACGCGGCCTTAACGGGAGTGAGGGTGCTTATCTCGGTAGATAACCAACAATCGATGGAAGCATTTTTGCAGATGTTGTATCTAGAAAAGGGCTTATCAGATAACACGTTGTCGGCATATCACACGGATTTGCGTAAATTATGTGAATACCTGACGGCGTCTGATTTAGACTTTCGTTTAATTGATATCAATGAAGGGGAAATACGGGATTATTTAAGCCATCGTCAAAGGCATAATTTATCCGCCCGCAGCACGGCACGTTGCCTGTCATCTTTAAAAACGTTTATCAAATATTGCCTGTCGGAGCGGATCCGTGAAGATGACCCATTGCGTCATATTAAACCACCTAAAATAAAAGTGTCATTACCCGATACGTTAACGGAGCAACAGATAGAAGCATTACTCGACGCTCCAGATGACAATGACGCAATTGGACTGCGTGATAAAGCGATGTTGGAAGTGTTATATGCCACAGGTTTACGGGTGACTGAGTTGGTGAGTTTACGCTTAGATCAAATCTCGCTACGACAAGGGGTAGTAAGGGTTATTGGTAAAGGAAATAAAGAACGGTTGGTCCCTTTAGGAGAACCAGCCGTTGAGGCAATAGAAACATTCGTTAAGGCTGGCCGTCCGGAGTTATTAAAGCATAGTAGTGATGTGGTTTTTCCTAGTTCTCGCGGCACAATGATGACTCGACAAACCTTTTGGTATAGGATTAAATTTTACGCCACGGTTGCCGGTATTAAGGTCCATTTATCTCCGCATACATTGCGGCATGCGTTTGCCACGCATCTGTTAAATCATGGTGCGGATTTGCGTGTGGTGCAACTTTTATTAGGTCATAGTGATCTATCTACTACCCAAATCTATACCCATGTAGCAACTGAACGATTAACGCATATTATTGCAACGCATCATCCTCGTGGGTAAAGTTACCACTCTAAAGTAGAGTGGATTATAAAATGCGAATTAAGCAGGATTTTTATCTTAAAGATGAATACAATGAACCCTTATTGCGGTCTGTTATAGCAAGCTCAGACCTTTAACATCGAATTTGGATACCTATAAGTAATGAACAATGTATTAATTAAAAAAGCAATCTTAAGTTTATTCATCCTTGTCAGCATTAGTGCCTGTGCGCAAGAAGCAGAAGTCACAACGTTTCAATCAGCATCTCTAGCGACTACCAATACCGTTGTATTGAGTGATGAGTTGATTGAAAAGTTTCAAAGTAATACGCGCTTAAGCATTTTAAATGTTGAGCAAGCGCCGTTAGATAACTTATATCAAATCACGACGGACCGCGGTATTTTCTATCTGTCCAAAGATGGAAAGTTTTTTATTAACGCCGTTATCTTTAATCTTGATAAAGGCATGTTAAATGAAACAGATATCGCAATGAATGGTATCCGTTTGCAAAAAGTCACACAAATACGCGATTCTGGGATTGTCTATAAAGCGCCAAATGAAAAGTATATGGTCGATGTATTTACCGATATTACTTGTGGATATTGCCGTAAATTACACCGTGAAATGCAAGATTATCTAGATGCCGGTATTTCGATTCGTTACTTAGCTTACCCGCGCGAAGGACTTAATGGCGATGTTTATAAACAAATGCAATCTATTTGGTGTTCAGCCAATCCACAAGACGCGATGAACCAAGCTAAAGGTGGTGATACGGTTGCGTCGAAAAGTTGCAAAAATGATGTTGCAACACATTATCAAACAGGCGCTGCGATAGGCGTGACTGGTACTCCCAATATTGTCTTAGCTGATGGTTCATTGATTGGTGGTTATCAACCTGCAAAAGCATTATTAGCTGAACTGAACAAGCGTTTAGGCGAATAATTTGTCACTATCATCTTCTGCGCAACCGGCTTTCATATCAGATTTAGCTATCGTGCCACGATCTATGCCGAGTGCCTTATCTGATAAGACGACTGATGCGCCGGTCTCCTCAGTACTTAGTGCCGAAGATTTTTCAGGCCCTTATGGAGCGATGCTCGCACGCATTTTCCGAACACGTGGCATTGATTCGTTGTCAGATTTAGCCACAGGCGCCAAAGACTTATTACATTTTAAACAACTCAACGGTATCGCTCAAGCTGTCAAGTTATTGTCCCATGCGGTCACCACACAGCAACGTATTGTGATCATTGGTGATTTTGATGCTGATGGTGCAACTAGTACTGCGTTGTGTATGTTGTGTTTACGCGATTTAGGACTCAATAATGTTGAGTATCTCGTACCTAATCGCTTTGATTTTGGGTATGGCTTATCGCCTGAAATCGTCGATGTGGCAATAAAGCAATTTTCTCCAGACATCTTATTGACGGTTGATAATGGTATTGCTTGTCATGCTGGTGTAGCGCATGCAAAAGCACTCGGTTTACAGGTGATTATTACTGATCATCACTTACCTGCTGCGACATTGCCCAATGCAGATGCTATCGTCAATCCTAACCAGCATCATTGTGAATTTGGATCGAAGCATCTTGCTGGGGTTGGGGTGGCGTTTTATGTATTAAGTGCCCTCAAAACCAAGCTGATGCAAGAGGGTTGGTTTAATGAGCAGCGGCCGGCACCAAATTTAGCGCAATATTTAGATATCGTTGCGCTTGGTACGGTTGCAGATGTCGTTAAATTAGATAAAAACAATCGAATATTTGTCTATCAAGGCGTGCAACGCATTCGAGCCGGACGCTGTCGTCCTGGGATCCGTGCGTTATTGGATGTAGCTAGTAAGCCCACTGATAAAGTTACCTCGATTGACTTAGGGTTCATTTTGGGCCCGAGGCTTAACGCCGCAGGTAGGCTTGAAGATATGGCACAAGGTATCGAATGTTTACTGGCCGAAGACTATGACACCGCCCGTGGCATGGCACATACTTTGGATTCACTCAATCGCCAACGCCGAGAAATTGAAGGTCAAATGCGCGACCAGGCCGAAGCGACGTTAGCTACGTTGCAACTGGATCATGACATTTTACCGGATGGCTTGGTCTTGTTTGATCCTGACTTTCACCAAGGTGTGATTGGGATTGTCGCTGGGCGTATTAAAGAGCAATATTACCGCCCAACGGTAGTATTTGCGAGTCAAGATGATGGAGAGCTTAAAGGCTCTGCGCGCTCTATTCCTGGAGTGCATATTCGAGATGTGTTTGATGAGGTCAATACACGTCACCCTGGGATCATCAAAAAGTTTGGTGGGCATGCGATGGCGGCGGGATTATCGATTGTGCCAGAACAGTTAGCCGCATTTAATTCGGCAATCCTCGAAGTTTTAGCCAAACACATGGCACAGATCCCTAATGAAGCACAAATTCTTAGCGATGGGCAACTGGCTGCAAGTGACTTAAGTCTAGATTTTGCTAATGCTTTAATGCAATCAGGTCCATGGGGACAAGGTTTTGAAGAGCCTATTTTTGATAATGTATTTATCCTTGTCAATCAACGCATCGTCGGCGAAAAGCATCTTAAAATGGTGCTGCAGCTAGATAACGTGACGATTGATGCGATTGCTTTTAATGTGGATGTAGAGGCATGGCCGAACCATCAAGTTACTCAAGTGCATGTCGCGTATAAGCTCAATATTAATGAATTTCGTGGACAACAGTCGGTCCAATGCATGGTGGTGAAATTTGCCCCCGTTAGATAAATTATTGCAACAGCACCCACAACTCACTCATTCTCAGGATATGAAAGTCACCTCGCATGTCCAGCGGGAGAAAGATGATTGGATTTTGCATACCGTCATGTTAGCCAATATTGATGTGCCGTTTGTGTTTAAACGCAAAAAACGCTATCAATCTTTGCAAGGGGCTAACGTTAATTTAACCTACTATCCTGCCTCGGTAATGATTGCTGGCATGGAAATGGAACAAATGCGCGTTGTCCGAATCAAAAGGTCATAATGATGAGAGGCGGTAATAGCGTCTGGGTTAGTGGATTTGTGTTACATCGTAGACCCTACCAAGAAACGAGTTTTTTAGTGGATATGTTTACCCATGAATTAGGTAAAATTCGCTGCGTTGCTCGCGGCATGCGTAGTGCTAAATCAGATCGTAAAAGTGTATTGCAGCCATTTCAATCGGTTACCTGTGAATTATCGGGTAAAGGTGAGTTAAAATCGGTTAAATCCGCCGAAATTAACGCAAAAGGTTATAATTTACAGCATACCGCTTTATTTTGTGGGATGTACCTCAACGAACTCATCAACCGCTGTTTACCTGCGAATATACCTTGTCCGGATTTATTTGCCCAATATCAACGTGCCTTATCACATCTACACGCTTCCCTAGAAATTAACGGTACCCTGCATGCAGCCCAAGAAGCAGCATTACGGGTGTTTGAATTATCATTGTTAAATGAACTGGGATTTTTACCTGATATCAGTGTCGATGCACATTCGCAAGAAGCGTTATTTGCAACGATGGATTATGTGTTTATCCCAGAAGAAGGGATGTTACTTAAACAATGGTATCCCCATTTACGCGCTGTGCCGGGTCAATGGGTTATCAATATGCTCAATGAAGAATGGGATCCTAATAGCTTAAAAACGGCTAAGTGGATTACGCGCCAAGCATTACAACCTTTATTAGGCAATAAACCATTAAAAAGTCGTGAATTGTTTGTATCAAAATAGCGATTAAGCCATAATTAACGCATTGTTTTTACTCAGAGAAATCCATCATGCAAATCAAAGAAGTCTTACTCGGTGTCAATATCGATCATGTTGCTACATTACGTAATGCACGTGGAACCTCTTATCCTGATCCGGTGCATGCCGCAGATATTGCTGAGCGTGCCGGTGCTGACGGCATTACGGTACATTTGCGTGAAGACCGCCGCCATATTAA
Source organism: Glaciecola sp. UBA983 (assembly GCA_002292215.1). Classification (GTDB taxonomy): domain Bacteria; phylum Pseudomonadota; class Gammaproteobacteria; order Enterobacterales; family Alteromonadaceae; genus Opacimonas. The sequence continues at coordinate 77,837 of DBBN01000126.1, forward strand.
TGACCGCGATGTTGAAATTTTAGCGCGCACGTTAAATACACGGATGAATCTAGAAATGGCCGTGACAGATGAAATGCTCGCGATTGCGAAGCGGACTAATCCTGCATTTTGTTGTTTAGTCCCAGAAAAACGTGCTGAATTAACCACCGAAGGCGGGTTAAATGTCGCAGGTAACTTGTCACGTATGCAAGATGCATGTGGCATGCTAGCTGAGCAGGGTATTTTGGTGTCGTTGTTTATTGATGCCGAGCCAGAGCAAATTGACGCTGCGGTTGCCTGTAAGGTGCCCTATATCGAAATTCATACTGGGCAATATGCAGACGCACCCACTATTGCTCAGCAACAACAAGAACTCGCAAAATTAACCGCAGGCATTCAATATGCGCACCACAAAGGTCTACATGTTAATGCCGGTCATGGTTTGCATTATCATAATGTGAAGCCTATCGCAGCGTTACCTGAGATTGTTGAGCTGAATATCGGGCATGCAATTATGGCACGAGCGATGTTCGATGGACTGGCTAAAGCGGTGAGTGATATGCGCGCATTGATGCAAGAAGCTAGGTTGCAAGGACTCATCGAGTTGGGCCAATAATATGGCGATTGTGGGTATGGGGACGGATATAGTACAAATATCACGGTTTGGTTCATCACAAGAGCCTGCTAAACCTGAGGGATTAGCCAAAAAAATCCTCACTCCAGATGAGTTAGCCACTTATATTAATCATGCGCATCCACATCGTTTTCTAGCCAAACGCTTTGCAGTAAAAGAAGCTGCGGTGAAAGCCTTAGGCACTGGGATAGGTCATGGCGTAAGTTGGCAAAATCTATGGTTAACCCATACCGACAAAGGTCAGCCACAGCTACAATTTAGTGGTGGTTTTGCCGAATATGCAGCACAGTTAGGGGTCACGCATTCTCATACTTCCATTTCCGATGAACAAGCATACGCAGTGGCGACTGTTATTTTAGAGGCGCAATAATCATGGCGCAATTTTTTAAAGCCAATAAACCTAAACGTCGCGGCACGCCATCATTACCGGCACTGACCATTACGATTGACGCCTTAACATTACAAGGTCAGGGCTTATGTAAATCGCATGTGCCGATCATTATTGTTGATGGCGCATTACCAGGCGAAACCGTTAAAGTTTCAGTGACCCAGCAAAAGAAAAAAGTGTGGTTTGCTAAAGTATTGCAAGTACTTGAGTCTCATCCACAGCGGATTGCCGCACCATGCATGTTTGCCCAAGATCATACGCCAAAACAAACACCAATATGTGGCGGTTGTCAGTTACAATATGTCGAGCCTGAAGCATTATTGACACTCAAAGAAACTGCTATTTCCGATTATGCCACGCATGTGTTACCCCTGACTGAATTACCTTGGCTCAAGCCGGTATTGAGCTCTGATGCGTATCGTCGTAAAGCACGCTTAGCGATTGATGCTCGTGATGCTAACAATATCAAAGTAGGTTTTCGCCAAGCACACAGCAATAACGTCTTAGCGATCGATCATTGTCTGGTGCTAGATCCACGTTTGCAACCAGTACTGAGTTATATTCAAGCCCATTGCCAGCAATGGGGATGGCTTAGCAACGTCGGTCACATGACACTGTTCGCAGCAGATAATGAAACGGTGTTAGCCTTGAATGCACAACGCCATCTCAATGCTGATGCATTAAGTGCGCTGTCAGAATTAGAAGCACAATTAGCAATCCGTGTTGCGGTGCATCAACAAGGATTGGTCAACGCCCCTAAAAAAGCCGCTAAGTGGTATTTTTTACCGGCTTCAGGGCAAACTGACGCAGGTGCGTTAACCGTCCCTGATTTGTGGCTGTCTTCGATTGACGATTGTCGTTATCCGGTTGATTTAGATGATTTTGTTCAAATAAACAAAAAACTTAATGAACAGATGGTTAGTGCGGCAGTGTCGTCACTGGAACTGACTGCCACCGATCGAGTCTTAGATCTATTCTGTGGTGCAGGTAATTTTACTCTACCGATTGCTCGTCATGCTGAATACGTATTAGGGATTGAAGGTGTACCAACTATGGTGCAACAAGCGCAACGCGGCGCACAAACTTGTGGCATAAATAATGTCGAGTTTATTCATGCGGATCTAACGACTTCCGCTGCCTTGGATAAAATAAAGGCTGCGAACGTCAATAAACTACTGCTCGACCCCTCGCGTGAAGGGGCTAATGCAGTGCTTGAGTGCTTACAATACAGTGACTTAGAAAAAATTGTGTATGTTTCTTGCAACCCCCAATCGTGGGTGCATGATTGTGCATTAATTATGGCAAATGGCTTTACCCTTGAGCAGGTGCAAAGTTTTGACATGTTTAAAGGCACGACGCATACTGAATTATTGAGTGTATTTATACGTTAAACGGATAAACCAAAGGACACGGTGTGGTAACGATTAGAACGGTGCATCAACCTCAACGCCCTAGCTTTGATACATGGCTTGCTGGACTTGCGGTATCTGACGCAACACGAGAAAAATTAGCATCCATTTCAGACCAACCGGAGCTGTTGCTAATTGGTCAAGAAATGGTTGAGATCCTCCATGAACTTAATATGGATGATGAGACGTTGCAAGCTGCGCTAGTGTTTCCCTATTGTGAAATGCATGCCTTGAGCGATGCCGATATTGAAACTGAATTTGGTCGTCCTATCGCCGATTTGGTGGATGGTGTGCGTCAAATGGATGCAATCAAAGCGCTCCATGGCAAACATCAACATAATGAACAACAAGTTGATAATATCCGAAAAATGCTCATTTCGATGGTGGCAGACGTACGCGCTGTGGTTATCAAAATGGCAGAACGGATCTGTACGTTACAACAAGTCAAAGAAGCCGATGAAGAAACCCGCGTGTTGGTTGCTCGTGAATGCTCAGCGATTTATGCTCCTTTAGCAAACCGCCTTGGGATCGGGCAGCTTAAATGGGAGCTTGAAGATCTCGCATTTCGCTATCTACACCCTAAACGCTATATCGAAATCGCCCAATGGCTCGATGAAAAGCGTGCCGATCGACAAGATTATATTAATCACTTTGTATCCTCATTATCTGCTACGCTAAAAGCGAACAATGTCGATGCGCAAGTATTTGGTCGACCTAAACATATTTATAGCATTTATAAAAAAATGCAGAAGAAAAACCTCTCGTTTGAACAGTTATTTGATATTCGTGCTGTACGTATTATAGCTAAGACCTTACAAGACTGTTATGCAGTTTTAGGCGAAGTTCATGCGACTTACCAGCATATTCCCAACGAGTTTGATGATTATATCGCCACACCCAAACCTAATGGCTATCAGTCTATTCATACGGTCATAAAAGGACCTGAAGGGCGCACAATCGAGATCCAAATTCGTACCCAAAAAATGCATGATGATGCTGAACTCGGGGTCGCTGCTCATTGGAAATACAAAGAAGAGCACACCAGTAAACTCTCAGCTGCCGAAGAACGCATTAATTGGTTACGTAAAATTTTAGCGTGGCAAGAAGAAGTTGCCGAATCTGGTGATATTGTCGAAGAGTTCCGTTCGCAAGTCTTTGATGATCGTGTTTATGTGTTTACACCCACGGGTGATGTGATTGATTTGCCGGTGGATTCAACGCCGTTAGATTTTGCGTATTACATCCACTCTAATGTGGGGCATCGCTGTATCGGGGCTAAAATTGATGGGCGTATTGTGCCATTTACCTACCAGTTACAAAGTGGCGATCAGGTTGAAATTTTAACCGGAAAACAAATGAATCCGTCGCGTGATTGGATGCACCCAGGCTTAGGCTATGTTCACTCGTCGCGTGCGCGCGCCAAGATCCATACTTACTTTAAGAAATTAGACAAAGATCAGCATCTTGCTGCTGGTAAAGACCTCATTGAGCGTGAGCTGGCGAAGCTTAATTTACACCTAAAAGATGTGGCTAAAGCCGTCGAAAAATTCAATATGAAAACCAGTGATGATCTGATTGCTGCTGTCGGTGCTGGTGATGTTCGGGTCATGTCTTTAGTGCATTTTTTACAACAGTTACTGTGTCCTGAGCCTGAATTAAAGACCCAAGATGTTATCACCAAAACAAGAATCAAACGCCAAACTAAACAAGGTAATAATAACACCATAGAAGTTGAAGGGGTGGGGCACTTAATGAGCCAGCTGGCGAATTGTTGTCAACCTATCCCCGGTGAGCCCATCCTTGGTTATATCACGCAAGGGCGTGGGGTCAGTGTGCATAAAAGTGATTGCGATCAGCTCGCGCATTTATTGACGATGCATCCTGAACGGGAAATTGACGTCAATTGGTCGAGCGATATCTCTGTTGGGTTTGCAGCTGAGTTACATTTGAAATGCCATGATCGAACCGGCATTTTAAAAGACATTACGACGATCCTAGGCAATGACAAAGTGCCAGTGTTGGGGATCAATTCAAATAGTGATACGACGCAAAATACCTGTGAAATTGATTTGAAAATCGAAATAAAAGACGTCAATCGATTAGCACAGCTGATCAGTAAATTACGTAAAATCCGTTCAGTCACAGACGTTTATAAGACATCGTGATCGCTAAAAAAAATATAAGAGTATTATGCAATCACATCAACGCCAACAATTTATCGATTTAACCCAATCTGATCCGGTGACGGCGTTAGTCAAGATAATGCAACAACTGCGTGATCCGCACTCAGGCTGTCCGTGGGATATTGGACAAACGATGCAAACCATCATTCCGCATACAATCGAAGAAACGTATGAAGTCGCAGATGCGATTTACTCTGGAGATCCCCAGCATATAAAAGAAGAGCTTGGTGATTTATTATTTCAAGTGGTGTTTTATGCGCAGTTAGGGCAAGAGCAAGGTTGGTTTGATTTTGATGATGTCGCTCAAGGCATGTGTAACAAACTCATTCGTCGTCATCCGCATGTTTTTACTGACCAATCGGAGTTAACTGCGCAGCAGGTTGAAGCTCAATGGGATGCGATAAAACAAACTGAAAAAGCGGGTTTACCCATTCCCACTTCTATTTTAGCTAATATCCCAACGGGTATGACGCCACTCATGCAAGCGCATAAAATTCAAAAAGCGTGTGCCAAAGTCGGCTTTGATTGGTCTGATATTGCACCTGTTGCGGATAAAGTAAAAGAAGAACTTGCTGAAGTGCAAGCTGCGATTGCATCAGGCGACCAAGCGCATGTCCAAGAAGAAATTGGAGATCTGTTATTTGCGGTCGTTAATTTAGCGAGGCATGCAGGGGTTAAAAGTGAAGTGGCTTTGCAACAAGCCAATCGAAAGTTCACTGCACGCTTTATGCAAGTAGAAGCACTCGTCGCGGCTGACCAACACGATATGCAATCGCTCGAACTTGATAGTTTAGAAGCGTATTGGCAGCAAGTTAAACGCTCAGAGTCACAACCTAAGTAGTTAAGTGAAACCATGTAGATAATTAACTAAGCAGCACTGTAGCTTGTAACCGAGTACGTCCAAAGCGTGACATTTTCTCAAATTCCTCATTTGCAATGGGTAAATATTGACAGTCCATCGGACTTTCACTGCCGTCTTCTTGAATGAAATACGGGTCATGCACGAAAATACAATGGGCGTCGTAACCAGACATGACGACCCAATGGGGCGATTTACTTTGATCCATTCGATAAGTGCTAATCAGAATAAGCGGCAAGGCGCCATCATCAAACGCTGCGGTTAACTCTTTGAGTGACAGCGTGCTATAGGTGACAGGTATGGCTTGTTCAGTGCATTGACGGGTGAAACTCTCGTGCACCCGTGTAATGACTTCTTTTTTTAAAATATCTCGAACACCATCAACGAACAGCGGATTAGCATCACTAAGGTAAACTTGCGCATCCAAACCACGTTTTTTAGCCGCTAAGGCCAATCCCATAGGGTGACAGCCGCCGTGCCCCGATGTCATAAAGATCGTTGTGGCTTCGCGCCAAATATCCAATTCGTCTTCAGGAGTGACAGGGTAATAGGGTTGTAATGCACGCAATGCCATTTGTAATGATGCTGGGCCACAGGTAAAAGGTGTGCCTTGCGCTACCCACGGAACAAGTCTCGAAGTATGTGCAGGCGCAGCACCATGTAAACGTTTTTGCATTCTAATAGCATTAGTATGATCCTCATAATAATCATTATATTGACCAAATACACGATATCCGAGCTTTTTATACAGCCCAATCGCTTGGCTGTTGGCATCACTGACTTCCAGACGCAAAATACGACGACCACGGCTTATCGCAATGTCTTCACAATTGTGGATGAGTGCTTGGCCAACACCTAAATTACGTGCCTGATTGGCGACTGCAATAGAATATAAGCGTGTTAAGCTCGTTCCGTGACGCAGATGCATCAATGCATAGCCCAATAACGCGGGTGTGCCATTATCATTACCCGCGGTATGGGTTTCGGCAATAATTAACTCTGAAGCCGAACTGGTAATGGCATGCCGAAAGCTACGTCTGTTTAAGCGATCACAATTAAATGCCTGAGTCTCTAATTGTAATAATGCCGCTACATCGGCAAGGATCGCAGGACGGATAGTCATTGGCTGATCCGGCGAAGCTAATGTGCTGTTTGGATCAGGCGTTACACTCAGCGCTGGCTTGTGTGCTTGGGAAATAGTTTTCATAAAATAATGACAGTGATAGATGCACTGAGTTTATGCCTAAGTGGGAGTAAAATACACTATTATTTACGCAAAAAATAATTGCTTTTTAGCACATTATTTTGATTGTCAAATACTGCAAATAAGCGCAATATCGCAACTACAAGCGTAACTGTTATAGTCGCTCTTTTAGAGCTATATCAGAGCAGTATCAGACCTGTATTAAAACTATATTTCATCAATAAGGATAGCATTTACCGATGGCACAAACTTACATTGTCATTGATCAGCCCAAAGATTGGTCTGCTTTTTTCCCAAGTGAGCGTGTAATCACTTTTTCTCAATACCTCAACATGACCAATAAACAACAGGGTCGTGTGCGAGTCATTAATTTATGTAAAAGCACTAAGTATTTGTCAGACGGATATTATTGCTCGTTATTGGCTGAAAGTCGTGGGCATCATGTGATGCCGTCTGTCCGGGTACTTAATGATATTAGTAAAAAAGCATTGTATAAAATGCAAGTAGCACAGTTGTTGCCTAATCTGGCTGAACGCTTAGGCACACCAGAGCAACCAACAGAAATCAAATTTCATTGTGTGTTTGGGCATACCCCGCAACCAGAGATGCAAGAATTTGCACGCAAATTATTTGAAGCATTGCCTTGTCCAGTTTTAGAGGTGACCATCAAGTTTCGAAAAACATGGCAAGTGAGTGATTTAAAAATTGTCTCCCACCATGCACTAGATGATGCCTTAGAGACCCTGTTTGCGGAGTCGTTAGAAACGTTCAGTAATAAAGTGTGGAATAAATCTCGCAATATGCGCACGGCAAAGTTCGATTTAGCCATGTTAGTGAATGAACATGAAGCCATGCCGCCAAGTGACGCACAAGCACTGAAGAAATTCATTCAAGCAGGCAAGCAGTTAGGTATTCAAGTGGATATGATCAGCCCTAAAGATATTATGCGTTTACCGGAATACGATGCCTTGTTTATCCGTGAAACCACCAATATTGATCATCATACTTATCAATTTGCGAAAAAAGCTGAGCAAGAAGGCTTAGTTGTCATGGATGATCCTCAGTCTATTATGCGCTGCACCAATAAAGTGTATTTAGCCGATTTATTTGCGACGCACAAAGTACCTTGCCCCAAAACTCGAATTGTACATAAGGGTGAAAAACACCTTGAAGACGCATTAGAAGCCTTGATTGATTACCCTATGGTCGTCAAAATTCCGGATGGTGCTTTTTCTCGAGGGGTGATTAAGGCCAAAGATCGCGCATCATTGACGGAAAGTTTACACACGTTATTTAAAAAATCGTCACTGTTGTTAGTGCAAGAATATCTCTATACAGAATTTGATTGGCGGATCGGAATGCTCAATAATAAGCCTATTTATGCCTGTCGATATTTTATGGTAAAAGATCATTGGCAGATTTATCAGCATAATGAAAATAGCAGTGATAGTGGCGGTTTTGAAACGATTCCGACATTTGAAGTTCCACGCCGTGTCTTACAAGCAGCGATTGCAGCAACTAAACCGATAGGTGATGGATTGTATGGAGTGGATATTAAAGAGATTAATGGTCGTGGCTATGTTATTGAAGTCAATGATAACCCGAGCATAGATCGAGGTGTCGAAGATAAGTACTTAGGTGATGAATTATATATGTTGATCATGGCTGAATTTTTGCGACGGATGCAAGCACAGCGCAGTTTACATCAATCTAAAGGGTACATTGGTTAATTAATTAACAAAAACACTTTAAATCTTGACCAAATCGCGTATAATTTTGCGCCTGCCCAGTTACACCCATCTGTGGGAAGATGGAAGGATCAATAGACTCGAAGGGGTCGACAGTTGATTTGGCGTGTTTTTACATGGTGTAAAAGCATTCGTAACGTTTTAAAATTCGGGTGAATTTAACAATGAAAACTTTTGTTGCAAAACCAGAAACAGTTCAACATGACTGGTATGTAGTTGACGCTGCAGACAAAACATTAGGTCGCTTAGCGGCTGAAATCGCACTACGTTTACGTGGTAAACATAAGCCAGAGTATACACCTCACGTGGATACTGGTGACTATATTGTTGTCGTAAATGCAGAAAAAATTACTGTTACTGGTAATAAAGCCAAAGGTAAAATCTATTACTCACACTCTGGTTACCCAGGTGGCTTAAAAGATACTACATTTGAAAAATTAATTGCTAAGAAGCCAGAAATGGTTTTAGAAAAAGCAGTTAAAGGCATGTTGCCAAAAGGCCCACTAGGTCGTGCGATGTTCCGTAAACTTAAAGTTTATGCTGGAACTGAACATAACCATGCGGCTCAACAGCCTCAAGTACTAGACATTTAAGGAGCGAGACAATGGCAGATACTCAATATTACGGCACAGGTCGCCGCAAAAGCTCTACCGCTCGTGTTTTCTTACGTCCAGGTACAGGCAATATAGTAATCAACAAACGTCCAATTGATGTATTCTTTGGTCGTGAAACAGCACGTATGGTTGTTCGTCAACCGTTAGAGCTAGTTGAAATGACAGAAAAATTTGACTTATACGTCACCGTAGCCGGTGGTGGTATTTCTGGTCAAGCCGGTGCTATTCGCCACGGTATTACGCGTGCATTGATGGAATTTGATGAGACTTTACGTCCAGCTCTTCGTCAAGCAGGCTTCGTTACGCGTGATGCGCGTAAAGTTGAGCGTAAGAAAGTCGGTCTACACAAAGCGCGTAAGCGTCCACAGTTCTCAAAACGTTAATATTACGTTTACAGTTCTGCAAAATGCCACTTCACAGTGGCATTTTTTTTGCCTTTTTGTTACTAATTGTGCCTTTATCACTACGTTATAAATAAAATATTTGTGATAAATCAATGCAATATTCTATGTAAGGCTATATCATTGCGTTACAGAATATCACTGTAAAGCAGATAACCCAGTAAAGACGAACGTCTTAGCCGATTTTAGTAGATAAATGCCATGATAGACTTGTTTTTATTGAGGCTTTTCTTTACCATTTCGCGCAGTAAATTATATTAGGTTGTATATCTACCCCGTGTAACTCCTTGCACCTGAGTAAGTATCTTCCAAGTTTTGGAGAAAAGTGGATGAGTAATGTATCAGCAGATGCAAATCAATCAGCTTCAAATGAACAACCCCAAAGCAGTAATCGCCGTAAATTTTTAACGGTAGCAACTTCTGTTATTGGTGGCGTCGGCGCCGTTGGCGCGGCGATCCCATTTGTAGCTTCATGGAACCCAAGCGCGAAAGCGAAAGCCGCTGGTGCGGATATTGAGGTTGATATAAGCGGTGTAGCACCGGGTCAGTTGATTCGAGTGATGTGGCGCTCTAAGCCTGTATGGATTGTGCGTCGTACTCCGGAGTTACTTGCCAGCTTAGAAGGGATTGAAGACCAATTACGTGATCCAAGTTCTGAACAAGAACAACAACCTGCTTATGCGCAAAATCGCTATCGTTCGATTAAAGAAGAATACCTAGTATTAGTGGGTATCTGTACGCATTTGGGTTGTTCACCACAGCATCTTACTGAAGGTGCATTCGCTGAATACGCAGAAGGCGTGCCAGAAGGATTTTTCTGTCCTTGTCACGGTTCTAAATTCGACATGGCTGGCCGCGTATTTCAAGGCGTACCAGCACCATTAAACTTAGTTGTGCCACCATATCAGTTTTTGACTGACACGACTTTGTTAATCGGTTCAGATGCATAAGGGCACAATATTATGAATGGTTTTTTAAATTGGATTGAACAACGCATCCCTATGATGCGCGTGGCAAATATGCACGCGATTCAATATCCAGCACCGGTCAATATGAATTTTTGGTATGTGTTTGGCTTTTTAGCCACAATTGTTTTAGTTAATCAGATTGTTACTGGTGTTTGGTTGACGATGAACTTCGAACCTTCAGCAGAACGCGCGTTCTTTTCTGTTGAATACATCATGCGTGAAATCGACTTCGGTTGGTTGATTCGTTATATGCACTCTACGGGCGCCTCAGCGTTCTTTATCGTTGTTTATATGCATATGTTCCGTGGCATGATTTACGGTTCATACCAGAAGCCTCGTGAGCTATTGTGGGTATTCGGTATGCTGATTTACTTAGCATTAATGGCTGAAGCCTTTATGGGCTATGTATTACCTTGGGGACAAATGTCTTACTGGGGTGCTCAGGTTATCGTATCGTTATTCAGTGCAATCCCCGTGATTGGTCCTGATTTAGTGATTTGGATCCAAGGTGACTATGTTATTTCTGGTGCCACACTAAACCGATTCTTTGCTTTACATGTTATTGCGTTGCCATTGGTCATTGTAATTTTAGTGTTCTTACACATCATTGCTTTGCACGAAGTCGGTTCTAATAACCCTGACGGGATTGCGATTAAACACAAAAAAGGCTCGTTAGCCGAAGAAGACAAAACTAAATACAAAATCCATGAATACTATACGGATAAGTATGATATCGCAGATGATGTTGTGCCGTTCTTCCCACACATAGTACTTAAAGATCTTGTTGCCTTTAGTATTTTCTTAGGTGTCTTTTCTTATATTATGTTCTTTGCGCCAGAAATGGGCGGTTACTTCCTTGAACATCCAAACTTTGAAATTGCAAACCCGTTGAAAACACCGGAACATATTTTTCCTGTTTGGTATTTCACACCATTTTATGCAATCTTAAAAGCGGTGCCAGATAAGTTGTTTGGTGTATTAGCCATGTTTGGTGCGATTGCTGCACTATTCGCATTACCTTGGGTTGACCGTGGTAGTGTGCGTTCATGGAGATATCGTAGTGGGCTACATACGTGGAACTTAATTATCTTTGCGATTGTATTCATTTTCTTAGGTTATTTAGGTGGTACACCTCAAGCTGACTGGAAAATCGTTGCGTCTCAGATTTTAACTGTAATGTACTTTGGGTTCTTCGGTTTACTATGGATTTATAGTAAAAATGAAACCACTAAGCCTGTACCTGAGAGGATCACTAAATGAAAAAGTTAATATTAGCGATCGCGTTATTGCTTCCAAGCTTAGCGTTTGCAGCAGGTTCTAAGCATCCGTTAGACGATGCTGATTACGACCTAACAGACAAAGCATCATTACAAAATGGTGCGCGTATTTTCATGAATTACTGCTTAGGTTGTCACCAACAGCAATACCAACGTTATTCACGTACGTTTGCGGATTTAGATATTCCTGAAGAAATCGGTCAAGAATATTTGCAATTCACGGGTGAAAAAGTCACGGATTACATTACGACACCAATGCCAGTAGATGCTTCTGCAACTTGGTTCGGTGCACCGCCGCCAGATTTAACGTTAGTAGCACGTGTTCGTGGTGCAGATTGGATTTATACTTATTTGCGTACCTTTTACGTCGATGATTCTAAAACTTTCGGTGTCAACAATCTAACGTTCCCTAACGTGGGGATGCCACATGTACTTCAAGAACTGCAAGGTACGCCGCGCATTTCGTATGAAGATGCATTAATTGATGGTGAAACAGTGAAGCGTTATGTTGGTATTCAATCAGATGGTGACGGTGAATTGAGCCCGGATGAGTATAACAAAGCCATCTTAGACTTAGTCAATTACTTACAGTATACCGGTGAGCCATCACGTTTAGGGTCTGAAAAAATCGGTAAAGGTGTATTGGTATTTATCTTTATATTCTTCATCTTTGCTTATTTATTGAAAAAAGATTACTGGCGAGGCGTGAAGAAGTAAAAAATTCATGTATAATCACAAAAGGGGCATAGCGCCCCTTTTTTTAATGCTTGTCATAAATGCTCGCAAAGCGGCATTTTATAGGAGAAACATCAATGGCAGTAGCCACCAATAAACGCTCTATCATGACTCTGTTTTCAGATACGATTGATATCTATAGTCATCAGGTACGCATCGTCTTAGCTGAAAAAGGCGTCACCGTTGACATTAATTATGTTGACCCTACTAATCTACCTGAAGAAATGCTAGAGCTAAATCCATATGGTACTTTACCAACTTTGGTTGATCGTGATTTAAATTTGTACAAATCACATATCATTATGGAATATTTGGATGAGCGTTTCCCACATCCACCATTGATGCCAGTCTATCCAGTTGCTCGTGGTAACAGTCGTCTTATGATGCACCGCATTGAGCAAGATTGGTATTCTGTTGCAGCGCAGATTTTCCGTGGTGAAGGTGATACTGAAGCATTACGTAACAACTTACGTGAAACGTTATTATCATTAGCACCTATTTTTGCTGAAACACCGTACTTTATGTCTGAAGAGTTCAGCTTAGTAGATTGTTACTTAGCACCACTGTTATGGCGTTTACCTGCGCTTAATATCACCTTAACGGGTGCTGGCAGTAAAGAAGTATTAGCCTATATGAAACGTATCTTTGAACGTTCATCGTTTGTTGCATCATTGACGGATCAAGAACGTGAGATTCACAACCCGTTATAACTAATCCGTGATCACTAACATAATACGTAACTAAGTCGCAGCAACATAGCGGTAATTAAAGTAGAACCAAGATATGAGTGAGTTTACAATGACATCTAACCAGCCTTATTTGCTTAAAGCATTTTTTGATTGGATAGTCGATAATGGACTCACGCCTCATCTTGTTGTTGATGCGACTCAAAACAATGTCAGTGTGCCTATGCAATATGTTAATGACGGACAGATAGTATTGAATGTATCACCGGGTGCTTGTATGAATTTTAATATGACACCAGAAGGCATTAGTTTTCAAGCTCGTTTTGGTGGACAGCCGCATTACATTCATATTCCTAGTCACGCCGTATTAGCAATCTACGCACGAGAGAATGGGGCCGGTACAGTCTTCACGGCGGAATCAGATTTATCTATCGAAGATACCGATGAGGACGTTGTAGAGCTATCGGATGGGATGTTGGAAGAGACTGTCTTAGATAATAGCGATGAACTGTTAGATACTGCAGGGGGAGCTCGGGTTAGTGGCGCACCAAGCCTAGGGATCGTTAGTTCGTCTCAAACCGAAAGTCGCAATGTGGATGAAGCGTCAGAGCTGACCAAAACTGCTAAGAAGAAACCAACATTCACGATAGTGAAATAACGACAAAACCTTAAAGACATAAAATGTCTTAGCGTCTTGTCGCATTTTTTATTATTGAATAATTTCAAATACCCGCACAACACTTTTGACATTGTTTATGTTTCTAGCGATTTCGACAGCGCGAGTCGCTTGTTGATTATCGAGTAAACCCATTAAAAAAACATCTCCGCCATTTACAACCACATTGATCCGGTTAGATTCTATCTCTTTATTCATTAATAGTTTTGCTCGAAGTGCATTGGCGATTAAAATATCCTTTGCTTGCATCGATGTGCTCAACCGCATGCTAATTCGAATCTGATTATGTGATTTGCGTAAATAGGGGTCACCTGTCAGAACGGCGTTGATTTGAGGTTGCCAAGTTGCATCATCAATTGTACCGGTTAATAGTAGCTGGCGATTGAATACATCCACTTCAATATCAGACGCCTCGGATAATCCTTCAATTTCAGACAGACGTAATGATATACGGGCAACAGCATTTGTGTCATCTATCTGAGTTCCGATAGAACGAGGATCTTGACTGGCTGTTGCACCGATGGTCGCAACAGCACCTAATGCAATGGCGGTGCAGCCTGTTGTTAGACTAAAACAACTGATAGCTACCAACCCCATGATCAATTGACGATTACTACGACTCATTTCATATACCTTAAATGATGTGACTAGTTAGATTCAGGAAATAAAGCATCATCAATGCATTCACATAAATTGTGAATAGCCAATAAATGCACTTCTTGGATACGCGCCGTTCGGTTTGACGGCACACGTATCTCAACATCATTCATGCCTAAGAAACCAGCCATTTCACCGCCATCTTTGCCGGTTAATGCCACGATAGTCATATCGCGAGATAAGGCGGCTTCCATCGCATTGATTACGTTTCGTGAGTTACCACTAGTTGATATAGCTAATAAGATATCACCAGGTTGACCTAGTGCACGAACTTGTTTTGAAAATATTTCGTCATAACTATAATCATTAGCAATCGATGTGATGGTGGAGCTATCAGTAGTTAATGCCATTGCAGGTAAACTTGGACGGTCACGTTCATAACGGTTAAGAAGCTCAGATGAAAAATGTTGAGCATCTCCGGCAGAACCACCATTACCGCAACTTAATATTTTATTACCTCGGATCAATGCTTCAACCATCATATTGGCGGCGTTGGCAATCGATTCAGGTAACACTTCGCTTGCAGCGATTTTGGTTTGAATACTTTCGGTAAAACTTGCTTTGATATTATCAATCATATTAGATCCACTCAATTAGACACCTTTGTGCCACTTTGCTCGCGTACCATCTATAGCAATCAGATCAACACGATGCGCCACATGGTGTGGGTTTAACGCGTGTTTAGCCATAAATACATACATTGTTTTAACTACCTTGCGACGCTTTTGCTCAGTAAACATTTCCGTCGCAGCGCCATGACTTTGGGTTGTGCGGTATTTTACTTCAACAAATACCCAACAAGCTCCATCGCGCATGATTAAATCTATTTCACCGCATTTTGCACGAAAATTTGCAGTAATAAAGTGCAATCCTTGCTGTATTAAATACCGTTTTACTTTTTGTTCTACAACCACACCTAATTGATAGGCATGCTGAGGCTTACTCACTCGTCAATCGTTCAATTTGTCGAGTGGTTATTTTGGCACGCGGTAAAGTACGTGTCACTTGATTCTTATCATTTATTGCCAAGCTGCCAGTTAAACCAGGTAATAGTAACCCCTGAACTTTTTGTAATGGCTGGATTTTGCCGATTAAGTTTAATGCATCATATCCAAATGCGAATAGGCGTTTTTGCGCGGTAGAGGCTTCAGAAAATACTGTTTCATATTGAGCGAGTAATTCAACATTGAGCGTATCATCAAGTAACCAAGGCATATCAATAAAAATCACATTTTGTAAATCACGTAACGAGTTCTTGTTCAATTTATGATTATAACTACGCGAACTGGCAAATACGGGTTGTATCTCATCAGAGAACGTACTTATGCTGGCTTCAATCATCGGATTAATCAGTTCTGTTTGTTTCGCGTTAGCAAAGACGACAAACGCATCAATATCTTTGCGGTTACGTGTCACACTGAACATTTCTTGGCCTAAATAACGTTCTAGTATGCTAATTCTATCGCGGCTTTGTTGCACGCCGAGTGCATCACCAATCGCCTTGCGCATTGATTTGTTATCGCTAAAAGAAAGGGTAATGGTACTGGTATGTTGTGTTAGCGCCTGCCAGCGTGCGGTAAACGCTTCGGCCATACGGGTCGCTGTGCGATCTGGCGCATGGATTAATATAGGTTGTTGATATTGCTGAGTAAACATAAGCTCGGCAATTTGTTCGGCTTCATCTTCTGGTGAAAGTGCAAAAAAAGTGTGATTACTCAAGCTCGTATTTGGTAAAAACTCTGTCGATGCAGGGGCGTCCAGTTGAGGAACCAATGAATCAGTGTCAAGCCGATTCAACCCTAATAATTGTTGGTTAGGTTTGATATGCGGCAGGATTAATTCTAATTTAGGTTTTAACAGTGGCCCAATAATTAAATCCGCCTCGGCAATAGCTGCAATTAATGCTTCGTCGGTTTGCGTATTGGTATCCACAAAATATAACGATTCAATCATTTGCTCATAACCCTGCTGTTGTGATTGACTGGCTAAATAAGCGGCAACTACACCTTGTTTTATTTGTTGTGCTTGGGCAGCTAGACGTCCAGTTAGCGGCAATAACACAGCAACACGCTGGGCAGTGTTATTACGAATTTGCAACAACCCAATAATTTCCGAAGGTAAGTGTTTAACTAACGGATGATTCGGGAACTGATATTGAAACTGAGTTAACTGGCTAGCTAATTCGTATTGGTTTAAGGCGTGTTCGCGAAGTATCTTAGTGAGGCGAATAAATCCATCAATCTCGGAATTACCAATTAATTGTAGTTGTTCACCAGGAATTTTTTGTGCCAAACGCCACACATAATTAATATCATAATCTTGTGATGTGACATGCGCATTTACGGCATTGCGTGCATCAAACAGTGCTTCGTAAATGACAGCTTTGGCATGCCACTGTTGCTGCTGTATTAATGACGAAGATGTAGGTGCCTCAAGTAAAGCTAACCGAGTTTGATAAGTATCATTAGGGTGAACACATTGTGCTCGGTATAATTTCGCTTGAGCCAGTTGTTCTGAGTCTAATAGTGGGTAAATAGGAGCTAACACTGAATGCACGTGCTGGCATTGTTGTGCGGTATTGGCTAACTCTGCAGCTTGAAGTAAATACTGATTGCGACGTAAAGCTTGGTCATTATTCTCGGCTAGCTCCGCTTGATCGAGTAATTGCGGAAAGGTTAGAGTCAAAGCAACGGCTGGAGTATTCACTATTGGGGCAGACGTATGAGTCGATTTAGGTGTTGTTGCAGAACACGCACCTAACCCTACAAGCAAAGCAAGTAAAGCCACACGACGGCAATTGAACAATGAAAAATTTATAGTCACTAGTTAATCCATAAAAGCAAGTGAATGAAAGCCATACATAAGTGTATAATATGCATCATACTGTATTTTAAAAAGATCCGCATTATGTCTGACACTGGTTGTTTATATATCGTTCCTACTCCCATCGGTAATTTGCAAGATATTACACTTCGCGCATTGACGATCCTCAAATCTGTCGATGCGATAGCATGTGAAGATACTCGTCATAGCCGAGTATTGTTGCAGCACTTTAGTATTGATAAACCGACGTTTGCTGTACATGATCATAACGAATCTATGATGGTAAATAAAGTGATCCAAAGACTAGAAAAAGGGGAGTCCATCGCTTTAATTTCAGATGCCGGTACGCCGTTGATTAGCGATCCCGGTTATGTGTTAGTGCATGCCTGTCGTGAAATCAGTGCCAATGTCATTGCCTTACCCGGTCCTTGTGCTGCCGTAACGGCTCTGTCTGGTTCGGGATTACCAACGGATCAGTTTATTTTTAGAGGTTTTTTACCGGTAAAACAGCAAGCTAAGCAACAGGCGATTGAAGCATTACAGCATTCGTATTGTACGAGTGTATTTTATGAAGCGCCGCGTCGGGTCTTAGATACCATGAAGATGATGGAGCGATGCTTACCCGATACTATCACCATTGTAATGGCTAAAGAGATTACCAAAACCTTTGAAACATTCATCAGCGGTAGCGCGTCTAAAATTATCGAATGGTTAGAAGCCGAGCCAGCCCATCAAAAAGGTGAATTTGTACTTATGGTTGGTCCTGCAGAAAAAGACATGAGTGAAATCTCTATCGAGGCCCAGCAGTTAATGACCCATTTACAGTTACACTTACCGCCTAAAAAAGCCGCAGGTATCGTTGCCGAACACTATGGTTTAAAGAAAAATGCCATTTATCAATGGAGTTTGATGTCATTACAGACTCAATGAATGTATTGCTCTATCAACACGCTAAAAAACAAGGGATTAAACTAAAAATGCATTTGGGCAATTGATGACAACCTTACATTATGTCTCGCAAGGTTTTGCATTAGTGGTACATCCATCTTCAGCGACATTTCATTTAGAGTCGAGTCAGCAGATCCGAGCGATTGAAATTACTGAACCGAAGTTATACCGCGATGTCTATGTGCAAGTAGTGGCGTCTAAAGCCCAAGATCCAGCAGTGAATACCGTGTATGAACTGATCCGTGAAGTCACGGCGAATATGCATTATCAAGGATGCTGGCGAGGTGAGTTACTTGATAACAAATATACTCGATCTGTATCCTTATGAGGTGAGCCATTGCTGGATCTCCGCAGTTGAAGGCAATCCTCCTTTATGTACAACGGTTTCATCTAGTACAATGGCAGGAGTCGACATGACCCCGTAACTGATTATTTGCATGGGATCTTCTATTTTTTCGACACTGATCGTCTGTCCTAATTCAGCCGCAGTAGTTTCTAGTAGAAGTACGGTAGTTTTACATTTGGCGCAGCCGGTTCCTAAGACTTTAAATTTTTTCATGATAGTGTTCCGTTTAGAGTAAAAATGCGACGCTGTTAAATATCCATCCAACGACGGTAAATGATACTAATAACATAGCAAATAAAATGGCTAGTAATTTCCATTGCATCACTTGTTTAAGTAAAATAAATTCAGGGAAACTCGCTGCAACCGTGCTCATACAAAACGCTAAAGCCGTGCCTATCGGCAGGCCATTAGTGATCAAACTCTCCATAACTGGGATCACACCTGTGGCGTTGGAATACAATGGGATGCCAACTAATACCGCTGCTGGCACCGACCACCATTGCCCCGTGCCTAAATGAGTTTCAATCCAGCCATCTGGAACAAAGCCATGTAACGCTGAGCCCAGTCCTACCCCGATAATAACCCATATCCAAACACGACGAAAAATATCGAACATTTCTCGTTTAGCAAATGCATGTCGTTCGCTCATTGTTAAGCTTTGTATCGTGCCGTTGGTTCCTGCTGAAGAGTATGTTTGGCCTTGTTCAAGCGCCTTAGCAGCAAAGGATTGTAACCAGCGTTCGGCTTTTATCGTGTCCAGAAACAAGCCACCGAGCATGCCGATACTCATGCCAACGATGATATATAAAATCGTAAACTTCCAGCCTAATAAACTCATCAAGAGTAAGACCGCAACTTCATTGATTAAGGGAGAGGTTAACAAAAATGCCATAGTGATCCCAACAGGTATCCCCGCCGAGGTAAACCCTAAAAAGACAGGAATGCTGGAGCAAGAGCAAAATGGTGTAATAGCACCAAAGCCGGATGCGAGAAGATAACCTAAGCCGCGATTTTTACCGGCAAGAAAATCCCTCACTCGTTCTACATTCATCGAGGCACGTAGCAATGCAATAAGGTAAATCATGACTAACAACAGGGCAAATATTTTACTGGTATCTTCGATGAAAAAGTGGAGAGCATCACCCAATTTGGTATCTGGGCTTAACCCCAAGACACTAAAGCTGAGCCAACTGGCTAGATCGGTGAAAATTTGAAACACATTGTGCCTTAAGTAAATCTAATCGTTAGATAACCTTAAGGATACACAATTTTAGGAGAGACGATTGAATAAGCGCTAAACCGTTGATCTAGCGCAATAAATCAGTTTAGGACAAACGCCCCAAGAAATCTTCATAGGTAAACTCTCTAATCAGATCAAACTTGCCGTCTTGACGTAAGATCCCAATAGCAGGATGCTGTACTCCATTAAAGAATGAGGTTTTAACCATGGTGTAATGCATCATATCTTCAAATACAATGCGTTGACCTACTTCAAGTGGCTCTGCAAAACTGTACTCAGGTAACACATCACCGGCTAGGCAAGAGTTGCCACCTAAACGATAGGTAAACGCCAGTTCATCTGCTTCTTGCGCATCTTTGATACTTGGACGATAGGGCATCTCAAGGACATCTGGCATGTGCGCGGTGACGGATATATCGAGGATGGCGATCGGGCCGTTGTTTTCGACAATATCAACGATTTCTGCGATTAACGGACCAGTTTGCCATGCAACAGCAGAACCGGGCTCTAAGATAACATGTAGATGAGGGTACTTAGCTTTGAAATTATTAAGGACACGGACTAGATGCTCGATATTATAGCCGTGTTTTGTCATTAAATGGCCACCGCCAAGGTTAAGCCATTTCAGCTTCGGGAAATAACTAGAAAATTGCGTTTCGATGGCATTGAGCATGCGCTCGGTTGCATAGGAGTCGCACTCGCACAATGCATGAATATGGAAGCCTTCAACATCCCTTAAGTCTTGACCTTTTAATTGTGCTGCGGTAATACCTAAACGTGAACCCGGTGCACAAGGATCGTATAAGGGCGTATCGGCTTCTTGATGCTCAGGGTTAACACGCAATCCCATGCTGACATTTGCTTGAGCACAAACGTCTTTGTGCAGTAAAAACTGCGCGACACTGTTAAATGAAATGTGATCCACTTCTTGGACTATTTCTGGCATTTCAGCAGCTTTAAACGCAGGGGAAAATGCATGAACTTGTTTGCCAATGCGTTTAGCTAACTTAGCTTCCCATAAGGCACTGGCAGTTCCGCCTTGTAAGTAATTACTTACTAAATCGAAACATGACCACATTGAAAAGCCTTTTAAGGCTAAAATAATATCTACACCCGTCGCGTTTTGCACGTCTTGCATGAGCTTGAGGTTAGCAATTAACTTTGCTTCTTCAAGCACATAACAAGGGCTTGGGATCGCAGGATTGTTGGTCCAATGTGGCATGTTATCTATTTCCTTTTACCGGGTTTATTTGCTAAATGGGCTGCTGTCACATTCCATTACATGCCATGGTAAACCGTGCTCATTCAACATTTTCATGAACGGGTCTGGGTCCATTTGCTCCATGTTGACGACGCCTGCTTGACGCCATGTGCCATTAAGCATTAATGCTGCGCCAATCATTGCAGGGACGCCGGTGGTATAAGATACCGCTTGAGAGCCGACTTCTTCATTACATACCGCATGTTCACAGTTATTGTAGATAAAGATGGTTTTTTCCTGACCGTCTTTAATACCAGTAATATAAGTCCCAATACAGGTCATGCCCGTATAGCCTTCAGCCAGTGATCCTGGGTTAGGTAATACCGCTTTTAAGAACTCTAATGGTGCAATTTGTTGACCATTAAAATCAATCGGTTCGATACTCGTCATGCCGATGCCTTCAAGTACCTTGAGGTGATTAAGGTAAGCATCACCAAACGTCATCCAAAAACGCGCACGTTTAATGGTAGGGAAATGTTTGACGATAGACTCGAGCTCTTCGTGATACATCAAATAAGAAGCGCGAGTACCAATATTTTGGTAATGCAGATCTTCACGAACAGTTAATGGCTCAGTCTCTAACCATTCGCCATCTTGCCAATATCGACCACGTTGGGTGATTTCACGAATATTGATTTCTGGATTAAAGTTCGTTGCAAAGGCTTGACCATGATCACCGCCATTACAATCAACGATATCTAAGGTATGGATCTCATCAAAATAGTGTTTAGCTGCATAGGCGGTATACACGTTAGTCACACCTGGATCAAAGCCACTGCCTAGTAGTGCCATTAAGCCTTTTTCGGCAAAGCGTTCTTGATAAGCCCACTGCCAAGAATATTCAAATTTAGCGACATCTTTGGGTTCATAGTTAGCCGTATCAAGATAATCGACATTACAGGCTAAGCATGCATCCATGATGGCAAGATCTTGATAAGGTAACGCTAGGTTAACCACTAAATCTGGGTTGCAATCATTGATTACCGCTTCGACTTCATGAGCATGATCGGCATCAACGGCATAGACTTTTTTGACTCGGTCAATACCGACTTCAGCTTGTAACGCTTCGCATTTGGAAACGGTACGTGACGCTAAATAAATTTCTGAAAACATTTCAGTTAAGCGAGCACATTTTTTGATAGTGACCGCAGCAACACCGCCGGCACCAATGATTAAAATTTTAGACATAGCAAGACCACCTTTGTTATTTTCGCGCATCCTATCAGAAGAATCTTAATTTACCAATATACAATTTGCTTATGCTGCATGCATGGTAAATGCTGGCCCAATAGTAACGTGTCCTGGTAGATAGGTAACAGGAAAATAATATTGTTGGGAAGCACCTGCATATAATGTCACATCTGCTACTATCACGTCAGTAAAAACCCGATGTTTTGCTTCAATAAATGCCATGTATAAGATTACTGAGTTAGCGTTTTGGACATATTCAGTACGTTGAGCAACACGCTGCTCTAAACGTTCAATCATCCCAATACTCGCAGATACGTTAGTTGTGGAGCCTGCCGCTGAAGATGTTGAAGATGATTCGTACAATGACTGGTCATCATGTTCTTGCATGTCATCGAGTTCGTTACACAATATAGCTTGAATATCGCCATTTAAATCGACGGCAGCCAGTGGGTAAAACGTATCGTTATTACGTATTAACGGTTCACAAACGGCAATACAAGTGTCAAGCATCGTTTTGACGCTATTGGGTAATGTTGAGTAGGAGATGGTCAAAGTGATATTCCGGCTAAAAATCATGCTATTTAAACGACTTTAGGTTAAAAATAGTTCATTAATATTAGTCGCGCATCCCCTGCAAACCGCCGGTGTGATAAATAATAATGTTGTCGTAATGATCAAGTTGCTGATTTTTCATTAGATCATGGACGGCGAAAAATGTTTTACCAGAATAAACGGGTTCAATAATAAAATTGTCGTCACTGAATGTTGTACAAAAATGCACTAGTTCTTTCGATGATTTGGCATATCCACCGGTGTGATAATCAAGATTAATTGACCATGATGGTCGAGGGTGCGTTGATGTACAAAGTAAATCCTTGGTTGATTGGACTAGATAATCATCAGACTCTTGAGAGTGAGCCTTGAGTACGGCAATGCCTAATATGTCCGTTTGGGTTAGTTGTCCACTTTGCTGTGCTTGAGCAATACCTTGTATGATACCGGCTAAGGTGGCTGCTGTGGCCACCGGGGTGATAATGAGATTGCGCTGGTGAGTTAACGTTTGATGTAGCTGCTGCGTGAGTTCTTGAACGCTTTGTGCAACCCCGCGTAACGCCATTATAGAGGCGCCGCCCTCAGGAATAATCAATGCATCGGGGTACTGTGTTTGTAACGCATCGAGATAATCGCTGTCATGCCTGCGTTTGTAATTAATTTTGGTGCTCCAAATACATTCACCCTGCCATGAGGCGATATCACGTAAGCATGGCGTTAAGCGTCCCGAATAATCACCGCGTATTATCGCATGAAAAGGAATACCCAACTTGTGACAGGTATACGCTAAGGCATGTAAATGATTGGAATAACCGCCACCAAAGCTAATAATTCTCTGCGGTAAGCGCTCAGACTGTGTTAATGATCCGGCTAATTTACGCCATTTGTTACCTGAGATAATAGGATGGATAAGATCATCGCGTTTGACCCACAACCTTGGTGAGGTCTCGTTATCATCTTGCGCTGAAACCTGCGCAAACGTAAATGACTGCAACGGGGAAGGCAGTTCAATGGACAATTGTTGGTGTATATTAAATAAAGACAAAGTGATCAAAGCATGGCTAAAGTGGGTAAATACTAACATACTCTTCTATAATTGATACCAAGAGAAACCGTAATGATTTGCAGACAACGACCAACGACAATCGCGATGAAATTAAAAGTGATTCTAATGCTTTCCTTAGCCACGTTTGGGGCTGTTTCTTTTATTGGTAGTGTCTCGCTAGCACACGCTCAAGCACAAGTTCAGGTATCGATGAGTTTAAATGATGCGGTTACTATCCCTGCATTTGTCGAGAAGGATTTATCGGCGGCGCGAGTGGTTGGTCAAAGTCGACTGACGATGTTTTTTTTCAAAATTTATGATGCGACTTTGTATGCGCCTTTAGGTCAATTTGATAAGAATAAACCGTTTGCGTTATCGCTGGCTTATTTACGCGATTTTGATGGCGCTGATATCGCAGAGCGATCAGTGGATGAAATGCAAGATCTGGGCTACACCAATAATGAGCAGTTAACGCGATGGCTGGTACAGATGGAACAAGCGTTTCCGAATATTGCTAAAGGCGATGTGTTGACGGGGATGGTTGACGAACAGCAGCATACACAATTTTATTTTAACGGTGAGGCAACCTACAAGATTTCCGATCCGTTGTTCACGCAAGCGTTTTTTGCAATTTGGTTAGATGACAACACCTCACAACCTAAAATGCTCAAACAATTATTAGGACAATCTAAATGAGTATAACGATGATTCACAGACTAACTGTAAAGATAACCTTTCTATTTATGATGGCTTTAATGGTGAGCGGGTGCTCACTAACTATTGATGGTAAAGACTACCAAGAACAAGCGCCGACGTTTAACTTAGTCGAGTTTTTTGATGGTAAAGTTACCGCATGGGGGATCGTACAAAATCGCTCTGGGGAAGTAGTTCAACGATTTATTGTCAACATTGATGGCAGTGTGCAAGGTGATGAATTAGTGTTGGATGAAACTTTTCAATACATCATTGGAGAGGGAGTCACTGAACGAGTGTGGCGTTTACAAACGAATATCGATGGCACATTCACCGGAACGGCTGGTGATATCGCGGGCTTAGCGACTGGTACTGCTCATGGTAATGCGTTTAATTTTATCTATGAAATGGACTTGGCCGTTGACGGGTCGACCTATCGTGTGGCGTTTGATGATTGGTTTTTTGCAATTGACGAGACCACATTGATGAATCGCTCTTATATCAAAAAGTTTGGTTTGGTGATGGCTGAAGTGACAATCTTTATGCAACGTCAAGGGAAGTAAGTGACTGAATTAGACGCTTTGTTTATAACGTCAAATAATCGTATTTTTTTTCTGGATGATAAAAGAAGCTCTTCTTAGGATTGTAGGGGGTAAAGTTAAGATACTTTCCCTCTTTACACATCCGTTGGATTTTTTGCCAATATTCAGGCGTCATCAAGTCACCATGCAATTCTTTTAGTAAATCTTTTAGGTGTTTTTTGCCGACAATAAAATGTTCAAATTGCTCAGGAAAAACATCATTAGGACCTACTGATAAGGTGTCAACCGCAAAGGGATCGTCGTTTTTTGGCATTTTTCTAAAATTACGCTCATTCATAAAACAAATTTCATCATAATCATAAAATATCACCCGACCATGTTTGGTGATCCCAAAGTTTTTGTGCAGCATGTCACCTGGGAAAATATTTGCCAAGGCGATTTGTTTAATACATAAACCGAGTTCATCAATCGCGTTACGTATTTTGTCTGGATCCGTTTCTTCGTTAAGATAAATATTCAACGGTGTCATTCTACGCTCAATATACAAATGATTAATAATCAATTTATCACCGTTAATCGTCAAGCTACTAGCACAGGTGTCTTGAAGGTAGGCTAATAATTCAGGATCAAAACGGGCTAAATCAAACGTAAAATTCATATATTCGTGGGTATCGGCCATGCGCCCAATACGATCGGAGGTTTTGACTAGGTTGTAGCGATTTTTGACAAAGTCGCGGGTGATCTTTTTACTTTCGGCAAACTCATCTTTGATGACTTTAAATACAATGCCATAACTGGGCAAATGAAACACTGCCATAACCAGACCTTTGATACCCGGTGCTAATTCAAAGTTATCCTTTGATGCGGCCACATGAGCGATATAATTGCGATAAAACTCGGTTTTACCGTGTTTGTAAAAGCCCAATGACATGTATAGCTCAAATTGTTTTTTGTTGGGCAGCAGTTCTTGTAAAAAAGCAACTAACTCAGCAGGGTATTGGGTATCAGCCATAAAATACGAACGAGCAAAGCCAAAAATAATACTCAGGTCTTTGCGGTCAGTCAGCAAGGCGTCTACAAATATCTCATGGAAACGGTTGATCCTTAGTGCAATAACAAATGGGATCGTTTCATCGGGCATACAGATGCGCCCAATTAAGTATGCTGCTTTTCCGCGATAAAATACTGGCTTGAGCATTTCAACCGTATGGACACTGGTTAACTGTTCAGGGGTCAAAAGTTGACGTAAACCGTGATCTAAATTACCCAAATCACGGGGTAAATCAGCCAGCGGCGTGTTGAATCGATATACAGTGAATATTTCTTCAAACATGTGCCTTACTGTGCCGGTGGTATCAAATGCATTAATGACATGTAAACGATCTGGGCCAGGTAAATAGCAACGTGTTGAGTTGACGTACATCATACTGTCGTCAATTTTTCCGTGTTGAAAGATCCGGCAAATGACCGAGTTATAGAATGTTTCTGCTAGTTCGAACTGCGGGTGCGTGGATAATAGCTGGTTGAACTCATGTTTGAGTGCGTGCCAAAATTGAGTCGGTTCTTGTGCTGGATTGAGCGCATTATAGAGTTCGGTCACCACATCGGATACACTTTGGTCATAGTGATTAATCCGATCTCGATTTGCTTGTTGAGATTCTGTCCATAGACGTTTCTCGAAACGTTCTTGCGCCCCGCGCGTGATCCGAGAATACCAGCGGTAGTTTTTATCAAAGCCACTCATTATTTGATAAGCGATTTTTTTAGCACGTTGCATACAGGTCCTTGTTAATGAATCCTAGCTTTATCATGCGTGGAAATGAGATATAAGTGCAGATAGACATTAGTCTAGGACGTTGAAGCTGACACCAGGGCTTATTCAAGACTCCCGTCGCCTAAGTTTCGTTCGTTTTGCTTTGTTCAGCTCACCTTTGACAAACAAACACCCGACCAGTCATTTAGCAGTTGACATTTAGACGTCTATACGGCAAATTGAACATATGAATAAAACAAATAACACTAACGACATGATTATTATGACCACCCTTCTCAGGGCGGACGTTGGTTAGTGCATATTCACAAATCATCTGAAGCCCGCTAAATTAGCGGGCTTTTTTGTTTTCAGAGCAATATTTTTGGCGTATTTTATACGTGGTTAATACGTATGTTACGTGTTAATAAAGGAACTAGGAGTCCATATGAAGGTTTTAAAGTTTGGTGGTTCATCACTTGCCGATGCAACGCGATATCAAAATGTCGCAAAGATTGTTGCAAGCATTCACCAAACCGATGGTGCAGCGGTCGTCCTCTCAGCACCTAAGGGCGTCACCAACGCACTTTCATTACTAACCGAACAAGCAGAGCAAGGTCTTGATTTTGGTGAGTTGCAAGCCAAGCTGTCGATGACCTTACATAGTATTGCTGACGAGATTGCTCAAGACATTCCTAAGTTTGATCATCAGGCTGTTAAACATGTTATTGACTCGACGCTTGATTATCTTGATAAACGTTTAAACGGTATTAAGCTACTTAACTGTGCACCAGATACTACCGCTGCTGAGCTAATGAGCTTGGGTGAATACATCTCGGTTAATTTGTTAAGCCATATTTTTCAAGCGCAAGGTGTGACCAATACGATCCTCGATCCGGTTAATTACATCATTGCTTCAGGTCAGTACTTAGACGCCATTGCTGATGTATCAGCTTCCAAAGCTCGCTTCAGTGATGTAGACAACTCAGGCAAGACCTTATTGATAATGCCGGGTTTTGTTGCGGTTAATCCAGAAGGTGAAAAAGTCACCCTAGGGCGTAACGGTTCAGATTATTCTGCTGCCATCTTAGCTGCATGTATTGATGCGTCAGTATGTGAAATTTGGACTGATGTGGATGGGGTCTATAATGCCGATCCAAATCAAGTCGAAGGCGCAGTCTTGATGGACAAGCTGACATACGAAGAAGCGATGGAGCTATCGTATTTTGGTGCTAAAGTCTTGCATCCAAAAACCATTGGTCCAATTGCACAGCATCATATTCCTTGTCTAATCAAAAACACCTTAAACCCGAGTGCACCTGGTACCTTAATCAGCTCAGAGAAAAGCGAAAAATGGACGAGTGTTAAAGGCATTTCAAATCTTGATGACATGGTGATGTTTAACATCGCAGGTCCAGGTATGAAAGGCATGGTCGGTATGGCGACACGTATTTTTGATTCGTTGGCCAATGCCTCCATCTCGATTACTTTAATTACGCAATCTTCATCAGAGTACAGCATTTCATTTTGTATTCATGCCAAAGACCAACATAAAGCCTTGGACGTGTTACATGATGAGTTTGCCTTAGAGTTGCATAACAACTTACTAGAGCCGATTGATGTGCGTGAAGACTTATCGATTGTCACTCTAGTCGGTGATGGCATGAAGCAATCACATGGAATGGCGGCGAAGTTTTTCCAAGCCTTAGCACAAGCCCGTATTAATAACATCGCGATTGCTCAAGGCTCATCAGAACGTTCTATCTCAACGGTCATTGAAGCAAGTAAAGCCAAAAAAGCCATCAAAGTAGTGCATCAAAACTTTTTCTCTGAACAACAATGTATTGATGTGTTTTTGATTGGTTGTGGAACTGTGGGCGGCGAGTTACTGCGTCAAATCAACAAGCAACAACCTGTCCTCGCTGACAAATCAATCCGTTTGCGTGTCTATGGTATCGCGAACTCCAAACAAATTTTGTTTAACGACAATGGCATTGATTTAGCTGATGATGCGCAATGGCGCAGTGATTTAACAGCCAATGGTCAAGATTATGGTCTGAAAGAGCTACAAGCGTTTGTGGTGAAAAACAGCTTAACTAATCCGGTATTTGTGGATTGTACTAGCTCACAAAGTGTCGCAAGCCAATATGTTGATATCATCAACGCGGGTTTCCATATCGTGACACCAAACAAAAAAGCCAACACTGATAGCGCTGAATTTTACGCACAAATCAAAGCTGCTGCGCAAAGCAATAAACGCCAATATTTGTATGAAACCACCGTTGGTGCAGGTTTACCTGTGATTGATAATTTACAAAAACTGGTTACTGCCGGTGATCAACTGCATACCTTTGAAGGGATATTATCGGGTTCGTTGTCATATGTATTTGGCAAATTAGAAGATGGATTAAGTCTTTCTGAAGCAACCATCGTTGCTAAAAGTAACGGTTTTACAGAGCCTGATCCGCGAGACGATCTCAGTGGAACCGATGTTGCGCGTAAACTTCTCATCATGGCGCGTGAATCCGGTATGGAGCTGGAGTTATCGGATATAGAGATTGAATCTGTATTACCGTCAGGCTTTGATGATAGTGGTGATATTGATACGTTCATGGCCAATTTACCCAAAGCAGATGCTCATTACGCTGCCTTATCCGCTGCCGCGCAAGCCAAAGGCGAAGTACTGCGCTATGTCGGTCAAATTAATCAAGGTAAATGCAAGGTAGCCATTCAATCTTGTCCTGCGACACATCCATTAGCGGCGGTTAAAGACGGTGAAAATGCCTTAGCGATACATTCAGATTATTACAGCCCAATCCCGTTTGTTATTCGTGGTTACGGTGCAGGTGCAACGGTTACGGCTGCCGGTGTATTTGCCGATGTATTAAGAACCTTAGCGTGGACTCAAGAATTATGAAATTAACCGCATTTGCGCCTGCTTCTATCGGCAATGTTAGTGTTGGCTTTGATGTATTAGGCGCTGGCTTAGCACCGATTGATGGCACCTTGTTAGGTGATAAAGTCTCGATTGAATCAGCGGATTCGTTTTCTTTAGAAAGCACTGGTCGGTTTGCTGATCGTCTACCACCTGGCATGGAAAACAACATTGTCTTTGCCTGTTATGAGTTTTTTAATACCGCATTGACACTTAAAGGTGTGGATTTAAAACCGTGTAAAATGGCACTCGACAAAGCCCTTCCTATAGGCAGTGGTTTAGGCTCTAGCGCCAGTTCCATTGTTGCTGCATTTTATGCGTTAAATGCTTTTTATGACTACCCATTTGATAACAATGAGTTGTTATATATGATGGGTGAATGTGAAGGTGAGATCAGTGGTAGTGTCCATTATGACAATGTAGCACCGGCGTTATTCGGTGGCATGACATTGATGACGGGGCTACAAAATCCAATCTGTGAACAAGTCCCCGTATTTGAAAACTGGTACTGGGCAATGTGTTATTCTGGTATTAGTGTCTCAACGGCTGCTGCGCGGGAAATATTACCTAAGCAATTTGATATGGCGACAACGTTGGCGTTTGGTCGTCAATTGGCTAATTTCATTCATGCCAGCCATACTCAAAATGAAGCACTCGCGGGCCAAGTCTTTTTTGATGTACTGGCTGAAGAACATCGTCAGGTGTTATTACCGCACTTTGCGCAAAGTCGTGAATTTGCAATGGCACAGGGTGCAATTGGTTTTGGGATCTCAGGGTCAGGGCCAACCGTCTTTGCGGCTTGCAAAACCCAAGAACAAGCACAAACGATTGCTGATTATTTAGCACAAGAATATATTCAAAATGAAGATGGCTTTGCCCACGTATGCAAAATAGATACGCAAGGCACACGGTTAGTCTAAATTACACAACATATTNNATTGAAATTGAAAGCGAAAGGAACAACCATGAATTTGGTGAATTTGAAAGACAGTACACAACAAGTGAGTTTTAAAGAAGCCGTCAAAACCGGTCTAGGTCGCCAACAAGGGCTGTTCTTTGTTGAAAGCATTGAGCCGTTAGCGGATCTAGATAGTGTATTAGCACTGCCGTTGGCTGAGCGCAGTAAAGTCGTTTTAGGGCATTTGATTGGCGATGAATTTTCTTCCGAGAAATTAGGTGAACTCATTGATAATGCGTTTACGTTTCCTGCGCCAGTAGTCCAGATCAGCGAACATATTCATACCTTAGAGCTGTTCCATGGCCCTACGTTAGCTTTTAAAGACTTTGGTGGCCGCTTTATGGCACAGTGTTTGACTGACATTTCTCAAGGTGCGCCTGTAACAATTTTAACCGCAACATCGGGTGATACTGGTGCTGCCGTAGCGCATGCATTCCACGGTATTGATAATATCAACGTGGTAATTTTATTTCCGAAAGGCAAAATTTCTCCTCTGCAAGAAAAACTCTTCACGACATTAGGTGGCAATATCCATACGGTTGCCGTGGATGGCGATTTTGATGCCTGTCAGGCGATTGTTAAAGATGCCTTCGAAGATGAGCAAATGCGTAATGAGTTACACTTAAACTCCGCTAACTCGATCAATATATCCCGTTTAGCTGCCCAAGTTTGCTATTACTTTGAAGCATTTGCACAGCTTGATGAAGCTGCACGTAAAGAGTTGGTT
Source organism: Glaciecola sp. UBA983 (assembly GCA_002292215.1). GTDB lineage: Bacteria > Pseudomonadota > Gammaproteobacteria > Enterobacterales > Alteromonadaceae > Opacimonas. The sequence goes on from DBBN01000126.1 coordinate 109,266, forward strand.
ATTGCTGTACCGAGTGGTAACTTTGGAAATTTAACTGCTGGCTTAATTGCCAAGGCAATGGGCTTACCTATAAAGCGTTTTATTGCTGCAACGAATCTTAATGATACTGTACCAAGATACCTTGAAGAAGGTGAGTGGTCGCCTAAAGATACGATTGCCACGTTATCTAACGCTATGGATGTGAGTCGTCCTAACAACTGGCCACGCATTGAAGCGATGTTTGAAAAAGGGATTATTGATAAAAATATCCTAACGGGTATGGCGATTGATGAAGATTGCACGCAGATGGCAATGAAACAATTGCAAGCGTTAGGCTACACGAGTGAGCCACATGCTGCGTTAGCATATCGTAGTTTATGCAAATCATTACAAGACGGAGAAACGGGGTTATTTTTAGGTACGGCTCATCCGGCTAAATTTCGTGAGTCAGTAGAAAATATTTTGGGTGAACCCCTTGCTCTACCTCAACCTCTAGCGGATGTTGCAGGCAAAAACTCATACGCAGTAGAAAAACCCGCAGACTATGCCATAATTAAGCAACATATGTTTGATTTGCTCAAGAAATAAATCTTGAGCCGGTCAGGTTTTATTGCAAAATAGAGGTTCTATGACCAGTTGGGATACGTTTTTACAAGACCAGCAGGATGCATCATATTATAAGGATATTCAAAGTAAGCTAGCGGCTAAGCGTGCCAGTGATGAACCTGTGTATCCTCCTGATGATCAGGTATTCAATGCATTGCGGCAATGTGCTCTAGAAAATGTCAAAGTGGTTATTTTGGGACAAGATCCTTATCACGGAGCAGGGCAAGCTCACGGCTTAAGTTTCTCCGTGCCTCATGGGGTTGCGGTTCCGCCATCACTTAAAAATATTTATAAAGAGTTAGCAAATAGCATTCCGGGGTTTATTACTCCGGAGCATGGCTGTCTCGAGCATTGGGCACAACAAGGGGTGTTGTTGTTGAATACAGTTTTAACCGTCACTAAAGGACAAGCCCACTCTCATGCTGATATAGGCTGGCAGACTTTTACTACTAAGATTTTAGAGACAGTCGCGCATTCACAACCTAATGTGGTCTTTATGTTATGGGGTGCACATGCACAGAAATTTGCTAAGCAAATCCGTCAGATTGATTGCAAGCACCATTTGATCTTGAATGCACCTCATCCTTCGCCATTATCAGCGCATCGGGGATTCTTCGGTTGTCATCATTTCCTGCATGGTAATGAATGGTTGGTCAAAAAAGGCTTATCGCCCATTGACT
>DBBN01000074.1 GCA_002292215.1 Glaciecola sp. UBA983
GTTTGACGATAGCGATGGAAAAAAAAGTGCCAATCACAACACACCACCAAGGTGCCAACGGCGGTAAACAAATACCCAATAACAGCGCAGTCAAAACAGCAGAATAATCACGTATACCCCGCGAGACGTTTTTTTTACGAAGCTCTAAAATAGTGGCTTCAGTGACGACAGCAGTGAGCATCGCTAAGGTAATTTGAATGATGGTGCCCCAACCAAAAAACCAAGTTTGTGCTATCACTCCTGGGATACAAGCATAACAAACCATTCGCATGACTTGACCCGTATCACGACGGACACGGTTATGAGGTGAACTTGATAACGAAAACTGCATGAAATTATTTATCCGAATCACTAGGTGAGTTGTTTTGCGCAGCAGCGCGCTTAGCTTTCGCGCGAGCTAGTGCTGCAGCAATTTTATCCTTGGCGTCATTGCCTTTATTATCCATGGTCTTTTTGCGTGCCTCAGCAGCTAGACGATGTTTTTCTTCACGGGCTTGTTTGTCGGCTAATAGTCGAGCTTGGCGCGTCTCAAACCGTTCCCGTGCTTTTTCAGATTTTTCTTTTTCTAGGGCAATATGCTTTATATCGGCTTTAGCTTTACGGTAATAGTGCACCAACGGAATTTCGGAAGGACACACATAGGCACACGCACCGCATTCAATACACGCATCGAGATTATAAGCTTGGGCTTTGTCGTATTCTTTGGCTTTACTATGCCAAAATAACTGTTGTGGTAATAAACCAGCTGGACACGCTTCAGCACACAAACCACAGCGAATACAAGCGCGTTCATCTTCAATGTCAGGGAGTTCTTGTTTGTCTGGGACCAACAAGCAATTAGTAATTTTAACCACAGGAACCGTATCGTTCACTACAGTAAACCCCATCATAGGTCCGCCCATAATGACTTTTTTTACCAACTGTTTACTCGGGTCATAATGAGCTATATCGAGTAAATGACTAATGGGTGTGCCGAGTAATGCCCACACATTTTGCGGCTGAGCCAAAGCTTGACCGGTCAGTGTCACGACACGTTGAACCAACGCTTTACCGTGTAAAACGGCATCAGCAATTGCAAAACAAGTACCTACGTTGTACATCAAACAGCCAATATCAATCGGTAAACCATCATGCGGGACTTCTTCACCCGTGAGTATTTGGATCAGTTGCTTTTCGCCACCGGATGGATATTTAGTGGGAACACTCGTAATGGTAATACCATTGTCTTCTAAACAGGCGGTTTTCAGTGCATCCAGTGCTTGGGGCTTATTGTCTTCGACTGCAATAATGATCTGTTTGGGTTTTACGATATGGCGTAAAATATCAATCCCTTGTTTAATTTGCCACGCATGTTCGCGCATGATGCGATCGTCGCTGCTAATGTATGGCTCACACTCAACCCCATTGATGATTAAACATTCAACGGGTTTTTGTGGATTACTTTTTAGATGTGTTGGAAATCCAGCTCCGCCCAGACCGGTTATGCCAGCTTGGCAAATGCGCTCGAGCAGCACAACCTGCTCGACCTTGGTGTAGTCGGTTAGTAGTGGCATTAATTGCCATTGTGCTTGGCCATCAGGCTCAAGGGTAATGGTCATTTCAGGAATACCTGAAGGATGCGCACTCGGGTGCTGAGTGATAGCTTTAATGATACCGGAGGTCGATGCATGCACTGGCACGGCAAATGGATTACTTGATTGCGTTAACGCCTCTCCCTTAGCGACATGCTGATCGACAACAACACAGATGTTACCTTGGGTACCAATATGCTGTTTAATGGGGATATACAAGACAGATGGTTCTTGAATCGTATTGATTGGAGTCGTGTTGGATAACGATTTTTGTTGTGGTGGGTGAACGCCACCAGAAAAATCAAATAGTCTACCTTGGTTTAATTGGGCGACAACGTGCTCAGCATCAATCATATATTTATTAACCATCACAGTACCTGTTTGATTGGGATGTCACCGACCCCTTTTCCTAATTCCCACTGCCAAGTTTGTGGTGTCGGTTTTACTGGCACCATATCAATGCAATCAACGGGGCAGGGCGCGACACAGAGATCACAGCCGGTACATTCATCGATAATCACCGTATGCATTTGTTTTGATGCACCAATAATTGCATCGACAGGGCAGGCTTGGATACACTTAGTACAGCCAATGCATTCAGCTTCACGGATATAGGCAACTTTTTTGACATCCTCAACACCGTGATCGCCATCTAATGGTTTGGGTTCAACCCCCATTAAATCGGCTAGTTTTTTAATCGTTGCATCGCCACCTGGGGGACATTTATTAATTTCGTCGCCGTTTGCAATCGCTTGAGCATAAGGTTTACAACCTGGGTAACCACATTGACCACATTGAGTTTGAGGCAGTAGCGCATCGATTTGTTCGACGAGCGGGTCGGCTTCAACCTTAAATTTAATCGCGGAATACCCCAAAATCGCACCGAATATGAGCGCCAAGGTACCAATAATAAGTAGAGCTGTAAGTAAGGTCATTAGAGTTTTACCAAGCCAGTAAAGCCCATGAAGGCTAATGACATTAAACCTGCAGTGATCATCGCAATGGACGCGCCTTTAAATGGCGAAGGTACATCTGCTGCGGCAAGACGTTCACGCATGGCTGAAAATAAAATCAATACTAAGGAAAACCCAACCGCAGCGCCAAAGCCATATATAGCCGACTCCATTAAAGAATGTTGCTCTTTTATATTTAATAAAGCCACACCAAGTACTGCACAGTTAGTCGTAATCAACGGCAAGAATATGCCGAGTAAACGGTATAGAGTAGGGCTGGTCTTTTGCACAACCATTTCTGTAAACTGCACAACAACCGCAATAACTAAAATAAAGCTTAAAGTGCGTAAATATTCTAATCCGAATGCGGCTAGTAAATAGGTCTCTATAAGATAGCTGCATACCGAGGCTAGCGTAAGTACAAAGGTCGTGGCCATTGACATGCCGATAGCCGTTTCTAATTTGCCTGACACTCCCATAAAAGGGCATAGACCAAGAAATTGAACTAGCACGAAATTGTTCACCAGTACGGTACTTATCAACAATAGGATAAATTCAGTAAGCATAATTATTGGGTATCATTCATGAAAATGTGTTAAGAAAAATAATGTTGTAAACAACATAAGCATTATCTGATGAAATGGCTTAAGAAACAATGGATAAAGTATGATTAGAGGGTGAAACTAGGATATTAATAAGATTAGGTGTAAAGTTTATGCGTGAGCCAATGAAGATGGCTCCCCCTCCCCGACTCGAACGGGGGACCTGCGGATTAACAGTCCGTCGCTCTAACCAGCTGAGCTAAGGGGGAAACGCATACATTACACTCGTTGAACCTGGCTCCCCCTCCCCGACTCGAACGGGGGACCTGCGGATTAACAGTCCGTCGCTCTAACCAGCTGAGCTAAGGGGGAAGCGAAGATTTCAACGAGCGCGAATATTAAATATCGCGAGCGATTCTGTCAACTAAAAACATTAATTATTTTCACTTTCCTTTTTATTCCTAAAAAGAATATAGATAGCTCGATTGGTGATTAAAAACTCTTATATACTGTTCAAAAGTACAGTTTTTAATGTGAGCCCTTAATAAAATAGGCGCTTATGGGTTTGCGTTTACTAACTTTAAATTTGAATAAAAGGAGTCAATACTTTGTCATATAAGGTTTTTTTTACTTATCCACCAAAACTGTGGATAAGTATGTGCATGACTTTGTAAATGGTGATTAATGAACCAAATAAGCAGGTCAATAGGGTTTTGCAAAAATATTACTATTGACAGTAAAAAGTATTTATATTTCAGATGTTTACTGTTTTTTAAGATAGTGTTTTACTCTTTGATGTTGTTTTTTAAGCGTAATTTTATTTTGAACCAAGAGATGTGTATAACGTTACTAAAATGATTGCATCTGTTTAATTTGAACGCTTTTTAGTCAAAAAATTGACGCTGATGTAAAAAAAATAGAGACACCTACTAAAGCGAGCCATCCCTTTGCATACAATTACTACAAAAAGGATGAGGGGATTAACTCCGCGAATAAAACAAATCATGATATCCTGCTACTTGAAACGACAAAAATGGCAATGACTAAGTAAAAATGACTCAATCCACGACCCCCGCAAATCGTATGCTCGAAGGAAATATAAAAAAAACATTAATGGATATGACCATCCCTATGATTTTTGGCATGATCATGTTAATGACATTTGGTTTAGTCGATACGTTTTTTGTTAGTCTATTAGGTACACAAGAACTAGCAGCAATCAGTTTTACGTTTCCAGTGACGTTTACGGTTATTAGTTTAAATATTGGACTCGGCATTGGGACTTCAGCTGTTATCGGCAGGCTTTTAGGAGCCAATGAACATGTCAAAGCGCGTTTAGTAGCAACGACAGCATTAATGACTGTCGTCTTTTTAGTCGGTATTTTATCCATTGTTGGTATCAATACCATTGATCCTATCTTTACGTTACTTGGTGCAAGCCCTGAATTATTAGTCCACATCACAGATTACATGAGTGTGTGGTATGTAGCAGGTATATTTTTAGCGTTGCCAATGGTTGGCAATAGCGTTTTACGCGCAGCTGGAGACACCAAAACACCGAGTTTAATCATGGCTGCCGGTGGCGCAATTAATGTCGCATTGGATCCTCTATTAATATTTGGCTATGGTCCTATGCCCGGGTTAGGTATACAAGGTGCAGCTATCGCGACTGCGATTGCATGGGGCGTCGGCGTCATTTGGATTATTGTCCTGCTTATTAAGCGTGAGTTAATGACTCCACGTTTATTGACTATGAGCGAATTTACCCAAAACGTACAAGGTATATTCAAAATTGGTTTACCTGCAGCCGGAGCGAATATGCTCACGCCAATGGCGGCGGGTGTAGTCACTGCTATTGTTGCCGGTTATGGTGATGCTGCCGTTGCTGCATGGGGGGTCGGTGGACGTCTAGAATCAATAGCCTGTATTGTACTGCTCGCCCTCTCAATGACGTTACCACCTTTAATATCACAAAATATGGGCGCGAATAATATCGCTCGTGTCAATGCCGCTTATAAACTTGCGATAACTTTTGTGCTTGGATTTCAGCTGTTAGTGTTCGGGTTAATGTATCTAACATCAGATTACATTGCACAGGTGTTTGCTAAAGAAGCCAATGTTGCGACATTAATTGCACTATTTTTAATGATTGTCCCATTAGGCTATGGCGTTCAAGGCGTAGTCGTTCTCACGAATTCGGCATTCAATGCGCTGCACCAACCCATGGCTGCATTAACCTTAAATACATTGCGATTATTTTTATTTTTTGTGCCTTTTTGTTACTTGGGCAGTATATGGTATGGGTTGATTGGATTATTCAGTGGTGCGGTGTTGGCAAATTTTGTTATGGCCGGTATTTCTTTCTTTTGGTTCCGTCGACAAATTCACACCCTTACCGATTCATCTACTATTGGCGATTAAAGCAGTTATGACAAAAATGTTCGAGTTACAATCTAAGTATTCACCTGCAGGGGACCAACCCAAAGCCATTGCAAGTTTAGTAGAAGGGATTAATGACGGTTTAGCCTGTCAAACATTACTTGGGGTAACTGGGTCAGGTAAAACCTTTACGATGGCGAATGTCATAAATAGTGTGCAGCGTCCGACGTTGATCATGGCACATAACAAAACCTTAGCCGCACAGTTATACGGAGAGATGAAAGAATTTTTCCCAAACAATGCGGTTGAATATTTCGTGTCATATTACGATTATTATCAGCCTGAAGCTTATGTACCAAGCACTGATACCTTTATAGAAAAAGATTCCTCAATTAATGACCACATAGAACAGATGCGTCTGTCTGCTACTAAAGCGTTGATGGAACGTCGCGACGTTATTATAATTGCCAGTGTTTCAGCCATATATGGTTTGGGAGATCCGGAATCTTATATGAAAATGCTGTTACATTTTCGCCAAGGCGATACGATGGACCAACGTGATATTTTACGCCGTCTAGCCGAATTACAATATAAGCGTAATGATGTTGCCTTTGAAAGAGGGACCTTCCGCGTGCGCGGGGATGTGATTGATATTTTTCCTGCCGATAGTGAAAAACAAGCTGTACGGGTAGAATTGTTCGATGAAGAAATTGATCAAATAAGCTTATTTGATCCTCTTACGGGCGCAGTCGATAAAAAAGTTGCGCGTGCAACCGTATTTCCAAAAACGCATTATGTTACTCCGCGTGAAAAAATCGTTGAAGCGATTGAACGGATCAAGACCGAACTCACCTCTCGCAAAGCACAGCTGCTGGGAGCGAATAAACTCATAGAAGAGCAACGTATTTCCCAGCGCACCCAATTTGATATAGAAATGATGCTTGAACTTGGGTATTGCTCCGGGATTGAAAACTATTCGCGTTATTTATCTGGTCGAGCGCCGGGTGAGCCGCCTCCCACGTTAATTGATTATTTCCCAAAAGATGGGCTGTTAATGATAGATGAATCGCATGTCACGGTGTCACAAATTGGTGCTATGTACAAAGGCGATCGGTCACGCAAAGAAACCTTAGTCGAATATGGTTTTCGCTTGCCTTCAGCTTTAGACAATCGACCGTTAAAATTTGATGAATTTGAACATATTGCACCGCAAACGATCTACGTATCTGCAACACCTGCAAAATACGAACTAGAACGCTGTGATGGTGATGTAGTTGAGCAATTAGTGCGGCCTACGGGGTTACTCGATCCACAAATTGAAATCAGGCCTGTAGGAACACAAGTTGATGATGTTCTTTCGGAAATTCATAAACGTGTCGCTCTAAATGAACGTGTTTTGATTACGACTTTGACTAAACGCATGGCGGAGGATTTATCCGAATACCTCAATGAAAATGGGGTTAAAGTTCGTTATATTCACTCTGACATTGATACGGTTGAACGGATTGAAATTATCCGTGATTTACGTATTGGTATTTTTGACGTGATTGTCGGTATTAACCTGTTGCGTGAAGGGTTGGATATGCCAGAAGTATCTTTAGTTGCTATTTTAGATGCAGATAAAGAAGGTTTTTTGCGGGCAGACAAAGCTTTAATCCAAACAATTGGGCGGGCAGCTCGTCACTTGAATGGACGAGCAATATTGTATGCTGATCGCATTACCGGATCAATGCAGCGAGCCATGGACGAAACGGATCGTCGTCGTAATATACAAATAGCCCACAATAAAGCTAACGGCATAGTGCCTCAAGCATTGAATAAACCGATTACCGATATCATGGATATCGGCGATGATTCGGCGCATCCTGCGTCAGGCAAAGTGCGTTTGCGTAAAATTGCTGAGAAGGAAAAAACGTACCAGAAAATGACGGCGACACAAATGATGGCCAAAGTAGCTGAGTTGGAGAAAACTATGTTTGAAGCAGCACGGGAACTGGAGTTTGAAAAGGCAGCGTCACTGCGTGATGATATTGAAACGCTCCGTCGTGAAATTGTCAAAATTTCGTAATTGAGTTCACTAAGCTATTCGTATAATACGGGTAGGTGATAAAGTAATAAACTTGCACACTAGGTAATCTAGACTAAGCTTTATGGTATTGCAATTCATACCTAAACAATAGAGTTAACCTAAGGTACATTTATGCTTAGTCGCTTGCAAGAATCCGATATTAAATTACTTCGGGTTTTTTATGCGGTAGCTTCGTGTAACGGATTTACAGCCGCTGAGCCAGTTTTACGGATGCAACGCCCCAATATCAGCGCAGCTATCAAAAAATTAGAAGAACGCCTCGATTTGATCTTATGTCACCACGGTCGCGGAGGCTTTCAAATTACGAAAGAAGGTGAGGTCGTTTACCAAGAAACCAAACGTATTTTTAATGCGTTTGATAACTTTGTCTTCAATCTGAAAAACCTCCATGATGATTATTCGGGTCATGTGACATTGGTCTTGATGTCAGGTTTACCTCTGTCTGTGCACTTAGGGGTCAGTAGAGCCGTCAAATCTACGATGAAAAAATTCGATGATATCCATATTAATATCCAAAATCGTTTATACAATGAAGTGGAGCATGTTGCTTTGTCGGGTGAGTGCCACTTAGTGCTCGCAACTTATGACATGGTGAAGCCTGAATCGGTCGTTTTTCATCCTACAGGGACAACGTTTAATGGTCGTTTATATTGTGCACCGTCTCATCCTTTAGCCAAGTATAAAGACGAGTTGCCCAGTTCTATCAATATTGAAGACTATCCTGCGATCGGTATTTCAGGTTTGTCTTCCTCAAATTATATTAATGATAACGCTCGCATGACGATCCAAACATTTTCTGATTCATTTGATGTCTGTATGGCGGCGATCATGACGGGAGAATATGTCGGTTTACTACCCGATTATATGGCAAAAGAACAAGGTGTGGCATTAGGATTAGTGCCAATTGGGGGAGGAGAACTATTTCCGTTTGAGCATGAGCTGTTTGTCATGAATGGAAAAAACACGCGACTCAATCCCGTATTGCGGCATTTAATCAAAGAACTGAGTCATTTTGTTTCTGAATCACAACGACGCTAATGCACAAAGTAAAATGCATTAGCGCAATTATTTACTACTCGTAAGGGATAGGATCGACTTGTTGATTGCTGCTAAACGCTTCAAGTCGTTCAACGCAAGCACCACATTTACCACACGCTTTTTCCCGACCGTTATAGCAGGTCCAAGTATGCGTGTAATCTAAACCTAGATCCATGCCTCGGGCCATGATATCAATTTTACTCATATCAACAAAAGGCGTACTAATAGCAACAGGTTGAAAGTTAGCGATGCGACTGACTTCATCCATTTTTTGTACAAACTCAGGTCGACAATCTGGATAAATTGCATGATCACCGCTATGCGCGCCGTAATACACCGTGTCGGCTTCAAGTGACACTGCATAGGCAATGGCAAGGGATAGTAAAATCATATTTCGGTTAGGCACGACTGTGGATTTCATATTATCAGCTTCATAATGCCCTTCAGGGATCGCTATGTCGTCAGTTAATGATGAGCCGCCTAACAATGAATTAATCGCGCTGATATCAACAACCTTATGCTCGATACCTAATTCAGCACACACATGCTTTGCATATTCGACTTCTTTGACATGTTTTTGGCCATAATTAAACGTCAATGCGGCAATATCTGAACGCGCTAAACCTGAAGCCAAAATATGATGCAATAAGGTGAAAGAATCCATTCCACCGGAATAAATGAGTACTGCTTTTTTCTTAATTGAAGGGATTGTCATCGTCATAAATCGCCATGTGTAGTGAATGATTTTTTTATGCCGCTATTTTAATGTATTATGCTCACTTCTCCAATGCTAGTGTTACGTTTTCTACTATTTAAGGGTCTACTATGTCAGCAACCGTTCAATACCCGGTCAATGAAATCTTTGAATCTATTCAAGGAGAAGGTCGATTTACCGGTGTGCCTTCGGTCTTTTTAAGGCTACAAGGTTGTCCTGTTGGTTGTCCATGGTGTGATACGCAACATACTTGGCCAGTTGCGAATGAAGATATTATTACGGTGACTCAGTTGCGTGAAAAAAATGCAGAGGCACCCACGCATGCTTATATGAGCGTTGCTGGATTCTTAGACGAGTATAGTAAACGTGGTTATCAAGCTAGGCATATTGTGATTACCGGAGGGGAACCGGCGATGCACGATCTATTACCGTTAACCACTGAGTTACTGGCACAAGGTTGGAGTGTACAAATTGAAACCAGTGGTACGTTTGCTTTGTTGTGCCATAAAGATGTGTTTGTTACGGTTTCACCGAAAATTAATATGCCAGGTAAATTTCCCATATTGCCACAGGTGATGGCTCGTGCGAATGAAATCAAACATGCGATTGCCATGCAAAAACACGTGGATGAATTGCAGGCGCTATTGGTCGAATGTCCAGTAACGGATGATACCTTGATTTACTTACAGCCCATTTCGCAACAGGCACGAGCAACAGAATTAGCAGTCGCTACCTGTATCAAACATAACTGGCGCTTATCTTTACAGACCCATAAATTTATTGGGATTGAATAAATTACGATTACTGTTACAGTTAACTTACTTCACCTCTGTCTTGAATTAGGTTCCTATGCGCAGTTTTTATTCATGTTGTCAGTCTTCATGTCGCCGTATCTACGTGATAAGCACTGTCTTACTCGGGTTTTTCTCTAGCTTCAGTTTTGCCGCAGTCTGGACCATTAACTACCCTAAACAACCGGTACAAAATAGTATTCATGCTCAATATATCGTTGATGTATTAGAGCTAGCTTTACAAAAAACGGGTGTGCGCTATGAGCTTGTTGAATCTAATGATGTATTATTGCAAGGGAAAGCGTTTAAGTTGCTCAGTAATAACCGAACGGTCAACGTTGTGTGGGCGATGACGGATGATAAACGCGAGGAAGACTTTTTACCGATCCGGATCCCACTTTATAAAGGCTTGATTGGATGGCGCGTATTATTAGTTAATCCGGAAAAATTGTCGCAACTCGAAAGCTCAAAATTACGAGATAACTATGCTGTGCAAGGTATGGATTGGCCGGATCTAAAAATTTTACAAGCAAATGGATTTAATGTTGTCAGTGCGACAAATTATGATGAAGCCTTTACCATTATGCATCGTAAACAAGCGGATATGTTTCCGCGTTCTATTATTGAAGTATTTGGCGAGCTTGCTCAACCTGAACTCACTAAAGCATTGTTGATTGAACCAAACTTTGTCCTACAATACCCTGCGGCAACGTACTTTTTTGTGAATCAGCGTGATGTGATATTAGGGAGGTTATTAACGACAGGATTGGAGATGGCTGTAGCAGATGGTTCGTTTGATAAACTATTTAATGTAACGTATCTAGATATGTTGCAGCAGTTGGGGCTAAATAAGCGTACATTGCTGACGCTTAAAAACCCTTTACTACCAATCAACACGCCATTGGCTGATAAGGCATTGTGGTACCAAATCAACCCATGAGTGTTTAAGCAATTATTGCTCTTGGTTTTTATGTACGTCTTTCATCGAACGACCAGAAGGATCGGCGTTGTTTTTAAAGCTTTCATCCCACTCTAGTGCTTCAACGGTTGAACAAGCGATAGATTTACCACTAGGCACACATTGAGCCGCTGACTCTTGCGGGAAGTAACCTTCGAAAATAGTACGGTAGAAGTAACCTTCTTTCGTATCTGGCGTATTAATTGGGAAACGGAAACCCGCATTGGCTAACTGTTGATCGCTCACTTGTTCTTCAACAAATTCCCGAATTGAGTCAATCCAAGAATACCCAACACCGTCACCAAATTGTTCTTTTTGACGCCATAAGACTTCATCCGGTAGGTAAGTGTTGTCATCAAACGCTTTACGTAAGATCCATTTCTCCATCTTACCATCAACACACATTTTATCTTTTGGATTTAGACGCATAGCAACATCGATAAATTCTTTATCTAAGAATGGTACACGCGCTTCAACACCCCATGCGGAAGTTGATTTGTTTGCACGAGCACAATCGAACATATGCAAGCGGTCAAGTTTACGCACTGTTTCTTCGTGGAATTCTTTCGCGTTAGGCGCTTTATGGAAATATAAATAACCACCAAATATCTCATCAGCACCTTCTCCGGAAAGGACCATTTTGATGCCCATCGCTTTGATTTTACGAGTCATTAGATACATTGGGGTGGCTGCACGGATAGTCGTCGTGTCATATGTTTCTAGATAATAGATAACATCACGAATAGCATCCAAGCCTTCTTGGATCGTAAAGTGCACTTCATGGTGCACTGTACCAATCATATCGGCTACTTTTTTGGCGGCGAGTAAATCTGGCGCACCTTCAAGACCCACTGCGAAAGAGTGCAGACGAGGCCACCATGCATCACTTTGATCGCCATCTTCAACACGTTTTGCTACGTATTGAGCGGCAACAGCAGAGACTAATGACGAATCCAATCCGCCTGATAATAATACCGCGTAGGGTACATCAGACATAAGGTGAGACTTAACGGCTTTTTCAAATGCTGCTTTTAAATCTTCTAAATTGGTTTCATTGTCTTTAACAGCGTCATAACTCATCCAGTCACGCTGATAATATTTAACTAATTTACCTGTCGAACTATCTAAATAGTGTCCAGGTGGGAATTCTGAAACTGTTTTACAAACAGGTACAAGCGCTTTCATTTCTGAAGCAACGTAGAAATTACCATTCTCATCGTAACCTGTGTATAACGGAATAATACCGATATGGTCACGTGCAATGAGGTAAGTGTTATTCGTTTCATCATAAATGACAAACGCAAACATACCTTCAAGCTTATCAATAAACTCCGGTCCAAAACGCTGATATAACGGTATGATCACTTCACAATCTGATTTAGTTGCAAAGTCATAATCTGCTGCATATTCATCAGCTAGCGCTTTGTGATTATATATTTCGCCATTGACCGCTAGGGCTTGTTTGCCATTACTGGAGATGAGTGGCTGAGCGCCGGTATCGACGTCTACAATAGCGAGACGTTCGTGGCATAAAATTGCTTTATCATTATTCCAAATCCCAGACCAGTCTGGGCCGCGATGACGAAGTAATTTGGAAAGCTCTAGGGCTTGCGTGCGTAATTCTGCAACATCTGATTTGATGTCCAGGATCCCGAAAATACCACACATATAATTGGTTCTCTCTGTTGACTAGTTTTAAATGGCTTACACTGTCTGTCGTTTCTCTGAATTTAAAATAAAAAGAGAGAGGGAGGTGCATTTAGGTGTGCGAAATATGTTGGTTTTATTTTTTAATTCGCTACGGGACTAACTGTGCCATTTTACATGGAAATTGCAAGCATAAATGAGTCTAAGATATAAAAAAGCACCGGAAAATCTTCATTACCGATGCTTTTTTTAAATCAAGCATGCCAAATATTCATTTTTGGTGATAAAAACAGCACATTATGGCTGACGTTGGAACTCGCTAGTCGCAGACCATTGTGGCCATTTATCTCCATTAGCGACTTGATAACCGACATCAAATAATAAGCGTGCGTCTTGTTCAATGCCTAAAAAATCAAAACTATCTCGATACTGATCACAGACTTGATGGTAACAACCTCGGACGATCACGTTAATTCTTTTACGATATGCAGCCGTTGCTTCATCAAAGGGAATATTTCCACCATCAGCATATAACGCAGGTACACCTTGCTTGGCGAAACTAAAATGGTCTGAACGATAATAATATCCCGCCTCAGGGCTACCTTCTTGGGCTAATACGCGTTCTTGTTTGTCTGCTGCAATTTTCAGATTTGCTTCCAGATCGGATTTACCCATGCCAACGACCGCGATGTCTTTGGTTTTACCAAGCACGTTCAGTGCATCCATATTAATGTTTGCAACGGTTTTATTCAGTGGAATGATAGGGTTGTTAGCATAGTACTTAGAACCAAGTAAGCCTTGTTCCTCTGCTGTAACAATCAAAAAGCTCACTGAACGTTTCGGTGCCGGTGTGGATTGTGCAAATGCTCTGGCCATTTCTAATGCCGCAGCTGTTCCGGTCGCATTATCATGAAAACCATTATAGATTTGATCACCGTCAAGAGATTCGTCTTTACCTAAGTGATCCCAGTGAGCTGTGAAAATGACATGTTCGTCAGGTAATTCAGAGCCTTTCACTGTCGCCAGTACATTGTAGCTTTTGGACTTTTCAAACTCGTTGTTAACGGTAGTTGAAGCGGTAATCCCCATCGCAGTATGATAAGGTCCTTGCAGTGCTTTAGCTTTTTCGGTTGCAAAATCTCTACCGGCAGAGGCAAAGACCTGTTGCGCCGCTTCTAATGTTAACCAGCCCTCTACAGCAACGCGCGATGCACCTTGGTCATCTGAAACTAAGCCGTATTGGGGACCCGACCAGCTATTCGCAACAACTGACCAGCCATAAGATGCTGGGGCGGTTTCATGCACAATTAATGCTGCTGCTGCACCTTGGCGACTGGCTTCTTCATATTTATAACTCCAACGGCCATAATACGTCATGGTTGAACCTTGGAATTTGCCACTATCTGGATTTTCAAAACCCGGATCGTTAACTAAGATCACGACGGTTTTACCTGCCACATCCAGTCCGGCGTAATCATTCCAGTCATATTCAGGTGCATTTACGCCATAGCCAACAAACACCAGCTCTGAATCCGTGAGATCAATTTGCGCTTGTTCACGTTTAGAGCTTACGACCATATCGGTTTTGTAGTCAAAGGTATGCTCAGCTATTTGTAATTGTGCATCTGGTGATGCGGTGATCTGCATTAACGCCACTTCTTGTAAGTAACTATCACCATTGCCTGGTTCCACACCAAATTTTTTTAAGTTGTTAATGATGTAATCGAGTGTCTTTTTCTCACCGATGGTTGTCGGTAAACGTCCTTCAAATTCATCTGATGCGAGTATTTTTGCATGCTGTTTAATCACATCGCCATTTAGGCTAGCATACATTTCGGCAAAATTATCAGCAGCTACCGGAGTGTTTTTAGTCGCAGCTGTGGTCACTGTCTGCTGTGTCGGTTGGACGCAGCCGAGTAGAGTAAATGCAGCACATGCTGCTAGGCTTCCAGCCCAATATTTTTTATTCATGTTATGACTCTTATTGTTGTAAAATACGATCATAGTATAAGCAAACCATAAATAGATGCAACGACCCCTTAATTATGTCTTTAGATTCATTATCACAACTGTACTCATACCGTCATCACCCTGTCTTTACTTCGTTATTTAGCGTCGTGCCGTTTAACGAATTATCGTCATGGCCAACAGCTGATGATTTAAATGAATTGGCGCCAGGTCCTATGCGCTTTATTACTGATCCTGAGACCACAAGTGAAGCAGGAATGTTACTTGAAACATTAGGTTATGAAGGGTTTATTCATCAAACTCAGTCGATTCCGACTCGACGTAATTGGCATGATGCGTTTAATGCCGCCATTTGGCATCAATTTCCGCGCACTAAGCAACGCTTAAATCAATTGCATATTGCCTATATCGCCAAACATGGCGCACTGCCAAGAGGAAAGGTCCGAGATCACATTACGCATTTTGATGAATGTGGTGTCATTATTGCGCATACCGCCAATAGTCCGGTTCCGCAGCAATTACTGCAACATCAATGGCAATCGGCATTAGTGGAAAATAAACAGCAGTGGGGACATCAAGTTGATGCATTTGTATTTGGGCATGCTAATTTGGAAATGCTGCTTAATCCGCATATTGGGTTAACCGGTAAATGGGTAGGTATTGAAGTGCAAGATGGTTTTTTTGTACAACGACCAAGTTTGCAAGTCGCATTACTTGATGCATTGTTAGCGCGACGTGTTGATGACGCTTTTTTTGCGAACAAATTACCGCCCATACCTTTTTTAGGGATCCCCGGCTGGTGGGGCAAGCAAGATGCAGGTTTTTATGCCAATACTGAATATTTTAGACCTAAGCGTATAAATAAGAATAAGTAAATGGTGTGTGATAAAACAACGTCGTCCTAAAATGATTAAGACTCAGCGCAATTAGGTTGGCTGAGTCTACATTTCATTACCTATGATTAACCAATAACAATCACGATAGCCCAAATGCTGTAGATAATAATCGTCGGTAGTGCCGACAATAATACGCTTTTGTTCCACGCAAAATTAGTCCATGACCCTATTGCAGCAGCGCCAATATAGATAGATAAAAGTGATTCTAATCTAAA
The DNA here is from genome assembly GCA_002292215.1 of Glaciecola sp. UBA983. GTDB lineage: Bacteria > Pseudomonadota > Gammaproteobacteria > Enterobacterales > Alteromonadaceae > Opacimonas. The sequence goes on from DBBN01000074.1 coordinate 15,763, forward strand.
GGCATTGGCTAAGCCAAACCATGTTGATGAGATATCTAAACCAAAAATATGTGCCAGAGAAGTTGATGAAACGATACTGAGTGGCATTTGGTTGGTTCCATCATTACTTAATAAAATCATGACAATGGAAATCAAAGAGCCAATCACTACCGGCATGCCCATCCACCAAGTAGCGCCATACCAATCGGTAAAGCCATTGAGGTTTTCTTCATCTGATTTGGTAACAAGATTAAAATACACAGCAATGATTGCGTTAATAATAGTTAAACCGACTAGGCCACCTAACGCTCCCCACGTACCCATTGATTCAACGGGAATAAGATCGCGCATCCCGTCTAATTCGGCTGGGCTAAGGTCGGCAAAGTCAGGTGAGTTTGCTAATAAATGTTCAACATACCAGACAGGATCAACCGTAGTAAAATATAAATAGTTTGGTAAGATTGCCATCACAACCACAATTACAAACGGTAGCCAAGACCAATTGTTATGCTGTTTTAGTGCCTCAAACACACTACCTGGTCGAAAAAATACGTCATTACACGCTTGTAATGGATTCGTCACTGTACTCATGCGTTTTCCTTTATCGTTATTTTAATTCCTAATTAGTGGCTATAGTATTTGATAAAAAGGGCAGTTGCACAAACAAATTGTGTATAAATGTGTCAAATCTGATCTTTAGTACAGGTTCAATACACCTTTTAATAATTAAATGGTGTAAAAGTAGGTGCATCTTGCTGATATTTGGCTATTATGAGTAGTGCTTATAATTCAATGGAATAATTATCAAGGAAGTCATGCATGATTGAAATCAAGCAATTAGCCAAGAAATTCAAGGTTGAGAATCCTAAAAAACTCTCCGAACAAGAGAAAAAAGACCCTAGATTAAAAGGGCGTTTTTTCCATTCAGTACAAAACGTCAATTTTATTTGCGATACGGGTCAAGTACTTGGTTTACTCGGTCCTAATGGAGCCGGTAAAACAACCACACTACGAATGTTATCTAGTGCGTTAAAACCCGATTCGGGTTCAATTTTAATTGATGGGCTGGATGTGTTGGCTAATCCTATTGTTGCTCGCCAAAAAATTGGATTTTTATCCGGTTCAACCGGATTGTATGGCCGTTTGTCCGGACGCGAAAACATTGAATATTTTGGCAAGTTACACGGCATGTCCAAATCCGCAATTCATCAAAAAATTGAAGAATTAGCACAATTACTCGATTTATATTCTTTTTTAGATCGTCGCTGCGAAAACTATTCTACGGGCATGAAACAACGCGTTTCTATTGCCCGAGCCGTTGTACATTCACCCAAAGTAGTGGTGCTCGATGAGCCGACTACTGGCTTGGATATAATGGCAACACAAACGGTGCTTGAATTTATTCGCACGCTCAAAAAGCAACAAATCCCGGTTATTTTTTCTACTCATCATCTCGATGAAGTAAATGAATTATGCGATACAGTGACTGTCATTGATGAAGGTAAAACCAAGTATAATGGCGATCTGCATTCATTTAGAGCGCTATCGAATGGTTCGTTGCACAATTCATTTATGACCAGTATTGAAAAAGGATAACGACCTATGTGGTTAGTGTTTCAAAAAGAAATCAAAGAATTATTACGTGATCGTAAAACCTTGTTTTTTATGGTGGCGTTACCGTTATTATTGTTTCCGTTAATTTTTGGCGGGGTGGCGTATTTTTCAGGTAAAGCAATAGAAAAAGCCCAGACACGGGTGTTGACTTATGCCGTAATTGGCGATGAATATGCACCGACATTGAGTGCTAAGATCACCGCGCAAGATGGCTTAAAACGCTATGTGACGAAAATTCAATCTGATAACGTGTCAGCAATAACTAATTTAGTGAAATCAGAGAAGGTCGATTTTGTTCTAGTGATCCCAAATACCTTTAACGATGATATCTTGAAAATTGGACAAAATAAACTGACCTTATATCTCAACGATGCTGGTCTCAATATGGTACAACGACGCTTAAATAAAATTATTGATAATTTAGCTGAATCTAATCGAGATAAAGCCTTTATTTCGCTTGGTATTGCTGAAGAAATCCAGCAAGGTCTTCTGGAGCCGATTGTGATTGATAAAATATCAACTGCAGATAAACGCGAAGATCTTGGCGAAAAAATCGGTGGGTTAATTCCTTACATGATTTTTATTTTATGTTTGCAAGGCGCGATGTTACCGGCAACAGATATTGGCGCTGGAGAAAAAGAGCGCGGCACCCTAGAGACCTTATTAATCTCTCCAATTTCTCGCAATCAGTTAGTACTGGGTAAATTTTTCACGATCGCGTTTGCAGGAGTCACATCGGCAATGGTGACCGTTGGTAGCTTATTTGTGTGGGGAGTCTTGCTCTCACAAGGCATGGCAATTGAGTTGATTACAGAGTTTATGGGGGCGATTAGCGTGTTAGATTTTGTGTTGATGTTTGCGATGTTGATCCCCGTCGTCGCTATTTTCTCCGCAGTATTACTCAGTATGTCGATTTATGCTAAAAGCTTTAAAGAAGCCCAAGGCTATATGACACCATTGGTATTTATTGTGATTATTCCTGTTATTTTAGCGATGCTACCAGGGATCAAGCTAGAAGGGATCTATGCATGGGTACCGTTAATGAATGTCGCATTAGCGATTAAAGAATTGATTAAAGGCACTATGGATTATATGGCATTAATTCCTATCTTTTTATCGACCACAGCGATTGCAGGTTTGTTATTAACATTTTGTATTTACTGGTTTAACCGTGAGAAAGTGCTGTTCAGGTAAGTGCCAAGAAACGGAGCGTAAAGCATAAACCGATAAGGCAAACTTTTACAAATAAACCCAATTCAACATGCCTATCACGATGGTGGAATACACGATTGAGATAGGCAATCCCATCTTCACAAAATGCTTATATTGATAATCACCTGCATTATGCACCAATAAATTCGTTTGATAGCCGTAAGGACTAATGAAGCTTGCGCTGGCTGCAAAAGCAACTGCTAACGCAAATGGCATCACTGGTAATCCCATGGTTTGTATTAATGCCCATGCGAACGGAAACATCAAGGCTGCAGCCGCGTTATTGGTAACAAACTCGGTAAGGAGTAAAGTGCAAACATAAATGGCGATTAAGGCCATTAGAGGAGAGGTATGCACCAACGTGCTACTTAACTCATCCGTCAATAAGGCAATCACTCCCGTGTTGACTAACCCAGATGATAAACTCAATGCACCCACGATAACGAGCAACAGATTAAGAGGAAGGTTACGTTTGACTTCAGCGTAAGAAGTCACATCGAGCATCACTAACAACGCTAAGAAAAACAATAAGCCAATAATTAACGGAACGATATTCGCTGCAGCTAAGGTGACAACTGTTAAAAAGCCCCCAATGGTGAACCAGTCTTGTTTGGTGGATAATTTGCGCGAAATCTTTTGTTCCGACACAATAAAGAAATGTTTGGCTATATTATTGCGCTGCTGAAAATCTTTGCCTGTGGCTAGGATTAAAAAATCACCGGATTGTAGGGTAATTTCACCGAGCTTTCCCGATAAGGTTTCACCATCACGTTTAATTGCAACCACTGCCGCATCAAATAATGCGCGAAAGCCAACTTTTTTCAATGTCTTGCCAATGATAGATGAACGATTAGAAATAACGACTTCGGTTAACTCTTCGCGCATTAAACCGTTGTATTCAGCAAATAAACACAACCCTTTAATATGTGATAACGCTTCTACTTTTTGTACGTTACCACTAAAGAGCAGTTTGTCCCCGGCATAAATCACTTCATCAGGCGCAACGGGAGAGATGATTTGGTCATTGCGTACGATTTCAGCCAAGAACAGCTCTGGCAGATTACGCAGGTGGTTTTGTTCAACGGTATTGCCTATCAACTCCGATTCAGGGGCGACTTCGGCTTCGAGTAAATAGCCACTGTCAGCTCGTTGGCCAGGGGTAATAGTGGGCAACCAGTCTTTGAGTAAAAACAACACTCCACCACACACCAAGCCGGCGGTTAAACCAAACATTGTAAAGTCAAAAAATGCAAAACCTGGATGACCTTGCTCAATTAAAAAACTATCTACAATCAGGTTAGTTGATGTACCAATTAGCGTGACAGTGCCACCTAATATCGCAGCATAGGAGAGGGGGATTAATAACTTAGATGCAGCATGATGTTGGTTTTGCTTCACTGAGCCAATAAGGCTGGCAACAATCGCGGTATTATTTAATAGCGCTGAGGCAAAAAAAGAAATACCAAATAAACGTAAAAACGATTGAGTGTAATTTTGCGTAATGAGTTTGCGGGCAATGCGCTTGAGTAAGGCTGTTTTGTCAATCGCATGACTGATAATTAACAGCAATAATAAGGTGATAAGGCCTTGGTTAGTCGCATTATCTAAGACGGTGTCAATATCCACCGCCCCACATAATAACAATGCCAAGGTTGTTAAACTAAAGATAAACGATGGCCGTTTATGGCTGACAATTAGCGCACCAATTGTTAGCAAAAACACACCTACTACAACAAATTGTAATACATCTGGACTCAAAATGTTTCCACCGTTTACTGATGTTACTCGTTTACTTTAATTGCGTAATATCGGCGGCACCCCAATGTGGGAAATGCTTACGAACTAGCGTATTAAACTCGACTTCAAACTCAGAGTAGGCATGTTGCTGGGCACGGCCCTCGGCTTGTAAATCGATAATCATTCCCGCACCAACTGTTGCATTAGTTAGTCGGTCAATCATGATAAAGGCGCCGGTTTGACGATTACGAGTATAAGCATCACAGGCAACAGATTGAGTCAGTTTAATTCCAACTTTTGCGATTTCATTCAGTTGCATGTGCACCGCGTCTTTTTGCTCAAGCGTGTTTACATCAATTAAATAATCAATGTTACTGACACCACCAGCAACGGTTTGCGCTGCAAACTTAAAGTTGTATTGCTTGTTTGGAATCAATGCTGCTTCATCCATCCATACTAAATGCGAACTAAATTGCGCGCCTTGTAGCGGCAGATTATCCGATTTAACAATCATATCGCCACGAGAAATATCAATTTCATCTTCGAGGGTGATGGTAATTGCAGATTGTGGGCCCGCTCGTTCTAATTCGCCTTCAAACGTGACAATTGATTTTATCTTAGACGTTTTACCAGACGGTAATGTGGTAACCGCATCACCTACACTGATTTCGCCTGACACAACAGTTCCCGAAAATCCACGAAAATTGAGGTTAGGACGGTTAACATATTGTACCGGGAAGCGAAAGTCATTGCGGTTTAAGGTTCGTTTAACCTCAATGTTTTCTAACAATGACATCAAAGTCGGACCTGTGTACCAAGGTGTTTGGCTCGATAAATTGACTACGTTGTCACCTTCAAGCGCCGACAACGGAATAAATTGGATATCATCAATATTTAGCTGCTGGGCAAATTCTGCATATTGCGCTTTAATATTGGCATAGACCGCTTCTGAGTATTCCATCAAATCCATTTTGTTGACCGCTACGATGACGTGTTTGATACCGAGTAACGAAGCCAAGAACGAATGACGTTTAGTTTGGGTTTTGACGCCTTCACGGGCATCCACCAAAATGATTGCTAAGTCACAGGTAGACGCGCCAGTTACCATGTTGCGGGTGTACTGTTCGTGTCCAGGGGTATCAGCGATGATAAATTTACGCTTGTCCGTCGAGAAATAACGATAGGCCACATCGATTGTGATCCCTTGTTCACGTTCAGATTGCAAGCCATCAACTAATAGCGCTAAATCTACTTTTTCACCGGTCGTACCGCTTTTCTTACTGTCTTTAGTAATCGCAGCTAATTGGTCTTCATAAATCATTTTTGAATCATGCAATAAGCGACCGATTAAGGTACTTTTACCATCATCAACACTGCCGCACGTTAAAAAGCGCAACATATCTTTGTTTTCATGCTGGGCTAAATAACCCAGAATATCATTTTCGAGTAACGTATTTTTATGTTCCATGGATTAACAACTCACTAAGAAAAAGGGGTTCAAGACCGATTCGCGTTGGTTATAACGCAGCGGTGTTTGGGTCTGTGGGGATTGGGCTGATGCGACTATTGACTCTAGCGATAGTTCAGTGACACTCGCGCCAGAAGCTAATGCTACAGCATGAGCGGCACCAGTATCCCATTCACACGTTGGACCTAAGCGTGGGTAAAAATGTGCGGCGCCCTCAGCGACTAAGCAAAGCTTTAATGAACTGCCCATAGATACCAGTTCGGCAGGCTTGTCTAACGCTGCGATAAACTGTTGTATCTCAGGGCTTTGATGTGAACGACTCCCAACAACCTGATAAGTGCTTGCACTATCACGTGAGGCGGGTTTCATTGCTGAAGCTGTTTCGGCAACAGTTTTGACTGCACCCACACCAACGATCCCTGAGTACAATGTCTCTAATACGGGGGCGTATACCACACCAAAGACAGGCATACCATCTTGAATCAGGGCGATGTTGACCGTGAACTCACCATTTTTCTTAATAAACTCTTTAGTGCCATCAAGCGGATCAACTAACCAATAACTCGTCCATGTGCTGCGTTCAGACCAAGAGATATTCGCAGATTCTTCAGATAAAATCGGTAAATCACTGATGGCTTCTAACCCTGCGACAATAACATTGTGCGCAGCTAAATCGGCATCAGTTAACGGGCTTTCATCTTGCTTAGTATAGACATCAAAATCACGTTGATAGATATCCATGATCGCCAGACCTGCGTCTTTTGCGATGGCCTCAACTTGTGGTTGTAAGGCTTTAATGCGAGAAATATCAAGGATGTCAGACATTACACGTATCCTTTTGCTACGAGTAAATCATATAAGCGCTGTGCCGTCTCAACCGGAGATTCATCTTGATAGCTCAACGTTATCTCAGGCGCTTCAGGTGCTTGATATTCTGAGTCAATACCCGTGAAATGAGGAATGTCACCGCTGCGTGCTTTTTTATATAAGCCTTTAGGATCGCGTGCTTCACACACTTCTAATGGAGTATCGACATGAATTTCAATAAACTCTTGTGGTGCTAAAATCTCGCGGCAATAGTTACGATCAGCCTTAAATGGCGAGATAAATGCAGTAATAACGAGCGTGCCGCTATCCACAAATAACTTAGCGACTTCCGAGATGCGACGAATATTTTCAACCCGATCTTTATCACTAAAACCCAAATCACCACATAAGCCATGACGAATATTATCGCCATCGAGTAAGTAGGTGTGCTTGTGCTGTGCGACGAGTTTTTGTTCGAGTAAATTGGCAATGGTGGATTTACCTGAGCCACTTAAACCCGTTAACCACAATACCCGTGGTGTTTGATTTTTTTGAGCGGCGCGCACTGCTTTATCAGTGTGATGCTCATGCCAAACGATATCAGTACTCATGCTTAAAAGTATCCTTCCATTTTTTTCTTTTCCATAGAGCCTGAAGAATCATGGTCAATGACGCGACCTTGACGTTCAGATGTTGTGGTTAATAACATCTCTTGAATAACTTCAGGTAAGGTGTCAGCAGTTGATTCAACTGCGCCAGTAAGTGGGTAACAGCCTAAGGTTCTAAAACGTACCGATTTCATCATCGGCGTTTCGCCTTCGGCTAATGGCATGCGCTCATCATCAACCATAAATAATGTACCATCACGCTCTACAACAGGGCGAGGTTTCGCTAGGTACAATGATGGGATTTCAATATTTTCTAGATATATATATTGCCAAATATCGAGTTCTGTCCAGTTGGACATAGGGAAGACACGAATGCTTTCGCCTTTGTTGACTTGAGAGTTATAAATATTCCAAAGCTCTGGGCGTTGGTTTTTTGGATCCCAGCGGTGGTGTTCGTCACGAAACGAGTAAACTCGTTCTTTGGCGCGAGATTTTTCTTCATCACGACGTGCGCCACCAAAAGCGGCATCAAACTTATACTTGTTTAACGCTTGTTTAAGTGAGTTCGTTTTCATGATGTCGGTGTGTTTTGCACTGCCATGTGAAAATGGTCCAACACCATCATCCACCCCTTCTTGGTTGATATGGACAAGCAAATCAAGATTGTGCTTATCTGCCATACGGTCACGAAATTCAATCATCTCGCGAAATTTCCATGTGGTATCAACATGTAATAATGGAAAGGGGATTTTACCTGGGGCAAAGGCTTTGCGAGCAAGATGCAATAACACAGACGAATCTTTACCGACAGAGTAAAGCATCACTGGGTTATCAAATTCTGCTGCGACTTCACGGAATATATGAATACTTTCCGCTTCAAGTTGTTTCAAATGGGTGATGGTATCAGTCATTACAATTTTCCATTAATGTTATGCTAATTAGTTCTATACTTACAATAGCACAATATATAAAAAAAGAAGTATGCCGTTTAGCTATTAGAAAGAGTGTTAATTTATTACAAATAAATTAAGGGGGAGGGAAATGTATTCAGGTAGTAACAAAGCCCCTAAAAATAGGGGCTTTAAAGTTGAGATATGGTTTTTATCGATACACACCCGTGCTAATCGATGATGATTATTTTATTAATTTTTCAACTTAGCGTTCATGGCTTTAAAGTGCTCGGCTACCATTGGTTCTGAATTGGGATACAATTTAGTGAACAATAAGATCATCATAGTGCTAATCACGAAGCCTGGTAGCAATTCAAACATCCAAGCTGAGAGTGTTTGACCGTCACCATAGGGAATGTTCATCCATATTAAAATCGTTACGGTACCGGATATGATTCCAGCTAGTGCTGCAATTTTGGAGATATCTTGACGATATAGACTGAGTAAAATAAGTGGTCCAAAAGCGGCGCCAAATCCAGCCCATGCATTACTGACTAAGCTTAATATCGATTTGTTTTCACCCAAAGCAAGTAAGATAGCGACAATAGCAACGGCTAATACTGCCAGTCGACTGGCCAACACGAGTTCTTGTTGCGTAGCATCTTTTCGCAGGACCACTTCATATATATCGTTAACCAATGAGCTAGATGTTACTAAAAGCTGCGATGAAATCGTACTCATGATCGCGGCTAAAATAGCCGCAAGTAAAAAGCCCGCAATTAAAGGGTGGAACAGTAACTGTGAGAGCATAATAAATATGGTTTCTGGATCATCTACTTGGAGGTTATTTTCGGTGGCATACACCATACCAAATAGTCCAGTGGCAAAAGCTCCAAATAACGCAATAATCATCCAGCTCATACCAATACGTCGCGCAACTGGCATGTCTTTTACATCTCGTAACGCCATAAAGCGAACAATGATGTGAGGTTGACCAAAATAGCCTAAACCCCATGCCATCAATGAAATGATCGCAATAATGCCGATGCTATCCATACTGCCAACGGCATTAAACAGAGAAAAATAATTGGGATCGATAGCATTTATCGCAGTGATAGTGTGGTTAATCCCACCCAGTTCAAACACAACTACGGTAGGGACCAAGATCAAAGCGATAAACATGATACAACCTTGTACAAAATCAGTCAGGCTCACGGCCATAAAACCACCAAACAAGGTATATGCAACCACCACACCTGCAGTAATAAATACGCCGAGTTGATAATCTAAACCAAATGATGATTCAAATAATTTTCCGCCAGCAACGACGCCAGATGACGTGTAGAGTGTGAAAAATAAAATAATAACTAATGCAGAGATGATCCGTAAAACGTGACTGGTGTCGATAAAACGTTCAGAAAAGTAATCAGGGATGGTAATGGCGTTGTTCGCCACTTCGGTATACACACGTAATCGCGGAGCGACATATTTATAATTACACCATGCACCAATGACGAGTCCAATGCCAATCCAGCTTGATGACATACCGGCGATAAACATCGCGCCCGGCACACCCATTAACATCCAACCGCTCATGTCCGATGCACCAGCCGAAAGGGCTGTTACTGCAGGGGAAAGCTGTCTACCACCAAGTAAATAGCCTTCAACATTCGCTTCACTATTGCGATAAGCAAATAAGCCTATGCCGAGCATAACGGCAAAATATAGCCCTAGTGAAATGAAAACGCCCGTATCCATAAAATCGCCTTTGTTTTTATTGTTTTAATTAACAATAGTGTAACAAAGGCATTCGTCAGATACTAGCTTAACTAGAAAAGGCTAAGTGCTGGGCGAGCTGCTCAGTAATCTGCGATAAGGTCTGTGATACTGTACCTATGATTAATACATTAGCGAATTGATACTCTAAAACTTTACCTTGGATGTGATTTGTCGCGAGTGATTCGGTGACAGTCAGGTCCTTGGGCAAAATAAACACGGATGTGGGGTTATCAGGATCCCCTAATTGCACATGTAATGACTCAACACCATCGATGACACAATAATTAGCCGATAAGATCTTACCTAAGGCAGCATTGATCACACCACCAAATTTGGCTAATTTACTATTTAATGCTGCTAATGTAATTACATCACCGGTAATTTCATGCTCCGATACGTGCTCGATATGGGCAATAACATCATCATAAAACGTGCGTTCTTTGCTGTTAAAATTAACCCAGCCGACCGATATAGCTAGGAGAATTGACGCTGCTATAGCAAACCACAATGGACGCCTTGGTGTTGTTGGGTGACTGAAGCTAGCGGTTTCTGTCTGACTGACTTGTTCCCACAATAATTTGTCTGCCAAATCATGAGGAACGTCAATTTGCAATGCCTGTTGTAATGCTAATTCTTGCTGTTTCAAGTCATGCCAAAACTGCTGTTTGACCGGATCTTGATGTGCCGCTTGTATTACTTGTACATCCTGAGAAAAAGGATTGGCGAGTACATGACGACGAAAAGTAAGCTCATCCATTTGCGAATCCTCCTGCTTGTTTATCTTGGGTCATAATGTGTTTGAGTTGGCTACGCGCACGAAATAATCGCGTCATCACGGTATTTTTGTTTAATTGTAATTGTTGGGCTATTTCTTCACCCGAAAACCCGAGTAAGACTTGCATGATTAATGGCTCTTTATATTCATCAGCTAATTGATCGATGGCGGCGTGAAAGGCATGAGTGTCTGCATGCCCATCACTAGTGGCGCGCTCGTCAACGGTGACTACGTCATCAATATCAACTAAATCAAATTGTTTTCGTTCAAATCGGCGGGCATTTTCACGGCGTAAAATTGTAATTAACCAAGCCTTGGCGGCATGTTCGTCTTGTAGGCTATCTAAAGATTTCCACGCACGTAAAAAGGTTTCTTGCACGACATCTTCTGCAATGCTTTTATCTCGGATTAACCACACAGCATAACGATAAATATCGGCATGAAAGGCACGAACTAAGGTTTCGTATTTGTATTGTTTATTCATCATAAATAAAAAGACCCTTGTCGTATGATAAAAATTTCACGACAAGGGTCTTTTTTTCCTTTTTGTTCCGAAACGTTGTTACGCGATAACGGTTATTGTTGTTGTGCTATCCATGCATCAATTTTGCTTTCGAGTAATGATAAGGGTACTGGGCCGTCTTTCAATACTTCATCATGGAATCCACGTATATCAAACTTATCGCCCAGAGTTGTACGCGCTTTATCACGAAGACCCATTATTTTTAATTTACCAATCATATAAGCGGTGGCCTGTCCTGGCATTGCAATATAACGCTCGATAGCTTTTACTGCGTCATACCTAGCATTCGGCGTGTTGTCGACAAGATATTCGATCGCCTCTTCACGACTCCAGCGTTTGGCATGTAGCCCAGTATCAACCACTAAGCGACACGCGCGCCACAATTCCATCGCGAGACGTCCAAAATCAGAGTAGGGGTCTTGGTAAAAGCCCATATCTTTACCGAGCTCTTCGGTATATAAACCCCAGCCTTCAGTATATGCTGTAAAGCTAGCGTATTTTTGAAAATCCGGAATGCCTTTGAGCTCTTGAGTGATCGCGCGTTGCATATGATGCCCAGGGATCCCTTCGTGATAAGCCAGTGCTTCCATTTGATATGTCGGCATAGCACTCATATCATATAGGTTGGCGTAATAGATACCAGGACGAGAACCATCAATTGCAGGTGATTGATAAAAAGCTTTGCCAGCTGATTTTTCACGAAACGCTTCAACTCGTTTTACGACCATGCGAGCTTCTGGAGTTAGGCCAAAATACTCCGGGATCTTGGCTTCCATCGTATCGATATAAGCTTTGGCATCCGCCATATAGTCCTCACGTCCTTGCTCACTATCAGGATAATAAAACTGCGGGTCGGTACGCATAAATTCAAAAAATTCAGGTAAAGTCCCCGTAAAGTTGACTTGTTGCATGATACCGCGCATGTCTGTATGGATACGCTCAACATTTTCAATACCAATCTGATGTACTTCCTCTGCATTTAATGTAGTAGTAGTAAACCATTCCAAGCGGTTTTGATACCACTTATCACCTTCTGGTAAGCGCCATACACCATCACCTTCAGGGCTCAGTAAACGTTGTTTCATTAGCTCGGCGATGAGTTTTTCGTATGCAGGTTGAACGCTTTTGGTTAATGCGGTATTGAGCTTACTCATGTAGCTCGCTTGTTCGGCGTTAGATAAACCTAATGCAGTGATTTTTTGCGTGAAATCAGCATAAATAGTGGAATCCGTCGCGCTTTCAGTAAAAGGGGTCCCGGAGATAACATTATGTGATGCTTGGATCATTTGATCATACGCCCATTTAGGCGGGTAAACGCCTAGCTTTTCACGAATGCGTAACTGATCGATGACTTGGTTAAACATACTCTTCACGCCGTGCAAACGTTGAATATACGCATCGGCATCTGACAATTCGCTAATACTATGTATATTGATTAAGAAACTCGGTACAAAGGTGTGTGCGGCACGAAACTGATGCATGACATACGTATGATGGCGAAACGCATCATTGGCTAATTGACGCTGAATATCTTGTTGGTAAATTTCTAGGCTTAACTGCTCTTGAGCATTGAGTTGGCTGGTATCAAACTGTTTAGCTTGAGCTATAAGCAGAGTAATATTATCAATTTCTGCTTGGGCTGCCGCATCCGACATGTCATCCCATTTATCATAGTCATCTTTTATGCCTAAATAGGATTGCCATACGGGTGAGTTGGCAACATCGTCATCAAAACTTTTTTGAAAAAATGCAGCGAGTCGTGTGCTTTCCGTTGCTGCAGCGATGGGCGCGGCGGTGATTGTTTCACTGGTTGCTGTCTGATTTGTCGTATTGCTAGATGCATCAGTGGACGGCGCATCTGAACAGCCACCTAAAAATACACTTGTACCAAGTGCTGCAGCGATAGCTAGGGTTAGAGCCCGAGAACGATTGGTTTGCATGATATATTTCCTGTCGTGTTATTTTATTATTCTTAATTTGTATTAATAAGTTTTATAAGTACGTTTTTAAACGTTAGTTATCTGGGTAGAATGGCGCTAATGGGGTTTTAGCATGTTTATCGTTTGCTTGTAAATATGTCAGAGCCAACTTCAATTGTGCTCTCACCTCTAATTCATCCCCTTGATTGTCATACATATAAGCATACATGGCAGTAATAGCATCACTAAAACCAATATTTTTTAATGCTTGAGTATAACCGTATAAGGTTGCTTGATGAGGGTAGTTTTGACTGAGCCATTGCTTGCAATCTTGTTCAATATATTTAAATGAACGCTTATCAACTGTCTGTAACAGAGTGTTAAATGAAATAGCCTTATGGGTATTGCTTGCTTGAGGCTTACCTAAGGGGATTGTTTTTGGCGCGAACCAAATACTGCAGCCCCAAAGAACCAGTACGAGTAAAGTCGAAATTTGCCATGGTAATGCTTGTTGATACCAAGGGCGCTCAGCCCAATCAGTAACTTGAACGGGCACGGGTAAGCTTTTGTTGTCACCGAGATTATTTTGGACTGGGTTGATGGCGGAGCTAGGATTTAATATTGCGGGTTGCACTAATATTGCTTGAGCCGGAATAATCGCATATTCAGTAGTTTGGGTCAGTGTATTAAACCAAGGGACTTTGATTTCAGGTAATACAAAATTACCTTCTCTAGAGGGGACTAAAGCCATGTTCGTGACTTTTTGCGCGATCAACGTATTGTCTTTGTTGACAGTGTTAAGCTGAGGCTGATCAGGGTATGCCTTAATGCTAGGCGGTAAGCGGTCCTCAATAGATGGCAGTACCGAACCGTCGACACCAATCGCGCTAAGCGTTATGGTGCGTGTAATTGGCTCACCCACCGTAAAGTTACTCAGATCAGTTGACCAAGATTCATTGATTTGTACAAATTCACTTGGCAACCATGCTTCATTGTAGCCTTGAGGAATTGGCTTTATATCGATAGTGACTTCAGGGCCTATTTGATTGACGGCTTTGCTTGGATTAAATAGGCCACCAAAACTCCCTCTATTGCGAGTACGTATACTACCTTCAAAAATTGGACTCGGGAGCCGTAACACGCCTGACTGTTGCGGGATAATGGAAAAGTTTCGTTCAATGACTCTGTAGCGTTTACCATTTTGAATGGCTGTCGTTTCTAGATCCTCACCCATTTGTTGCATCATGACGTTATCGACAGTCGGGACTTGTAGAGAGCCACGTTCTAATTCAACGGCTAAGAACAATTTAACTTGATAGGTGAGCTGTTGTTGCACATAACCTTGCTCTGGTAATACCTCAGCACTCATAAAAATATCACGAGTTTGTGCACTCGCTTGTGATACTGGGACAACAAGAATATCAATGGGTGCAGATTGTATACTGTGGATCTTAATTGCAGGTATCCGCAAGCGTCCAGTGGTGCGCGGAAACAATATCGTTGTCCAAGTCGTACTTACTGATTCACGTAAATTAATTTTACGCATTTGATTGCTGACGGATGTGCGCACTACTTTAAAATCTTGTTCTAATACCGAGGTATCAAATGCATCACGCGGTAAAGCGGCATTCGCTTCTAAGGTCAACGTAATAGATTCATCCAGCATAGCGGGGTTTTTATCCACTGTTGCCGTGAGTTTATCAAAGGCCAATGCGTTCGAGCTGGCGATAAAGGTTAATAATAACGCACTGTATAGAGTGAATTGAGAGACATTTCTTACCATTGTTTAGTCCTTGAACGTGGCGCCTGTTGACGTTTACGTTGTTGATACTCTAGCTCCATTTTGCGTTTCAGCAGGTAGCCTGGATCATTGGGTACTTTATTCATCAACGCTTGCATGCGTTGCATTTTTTCTTGTTCTTCCGGTGTCAACGGTTGTTCTTGTTGCTGCGCTTGGACTTCTTGCGATTCTTGAGGTTCATCCGGTTGCGTAGGCTCTTTAGGCTGCTGTTTATCTTGCTGCTTTTGTTGATCATCGCCTTGTTCTTGTTCGTCTTTAGACTCTTCTGGCGAAGGTTGTTCTTTTTGATCCTCTGATTGCTGTTGATTTTGCTGTGATTGTTCATCTTGGGATTGTTGTTGCTGAGACTGCTGGTCTTGAGATTCTTGCTCATCAGAGGCCGACTCTTGATTGTCTTGAGACTGGCTTTGTTGATCTTGTTGCTCTTGATCGTTTTGCTCATCACTCTGATCTTGATCTTGTTTACTTTGATCCTGAGAAGAGTCTTGTGGTGGCTGATTTTGCAAAAACAACTCTAATGCGGCTTGGTTTTCTTGGGCTTCAATAAAATCACTGTCGAGTGCATTGGCGCGCTGATACGCCTCTAAAGCTTTATCGTATTGACCTAACTTGGCAAGCGAATTACCTGCATTGTATTGACTTAAGGCATCGTCAGTTTGTGCAAAATGCGCTAGCGCCTCTGCATATTCACCTTGCGCATATTGTGCTTGAGCTTGCCATTCTGGATCGGTAAACAACGACTGTGAAGTTGCATAGTCTCCGTTTTGAAAGGCACGTAACCCCTTTTGGTTATTATTTTGTAGTGCTGGCGGTAAAAAATCCAGTGGTGTACGAATAGATTGAACTGCATTTAGTTCTGAGGAAGGGGGGGACGGCAAATCGGCTGATGACTTCTGAGGCATCGCTTGTGCAAAAGCCGGTTGCTGTAGGGTTAATCCGCTCAGTGGTAATAAAACTATCGTCAGCAGTAAAACCCAATGTTTGCGCGAGTACAATAATACGATAAATATAACGGGTAATAATAAATACGGACCGAGTTCGTACCAATCATCACCTTGCAAGGTATTAAGTTTAGTCGCGTCGGCTAACAAGGTGTCAGCCACTTGCATAATGATTTTAATATCTTGTTCATCTGCGGTTATCGGCGTAAACGCTCCATTAGTGATTCCAGCTAAGGTTTGTAAACTCGCGTTGTCGAGGCGTGGAATGACAATCGCGCCAGAACTATCTTTGAGTAACTGGCCATTAGTCAGCTTAATCGGTGCGCCATCTGGTGTGCCTACGGATAATATAGATACTCGATGTGGCATACTTTGCAGTAAGGAGGTTAATCCAGGCATTTGATCATAATCGACGCCATCAGTAAACCAAATTATATCCCCGTTTAAATAACCGGCTTGCTCTAGCATCAATGCGGCTTTTTCTAAAGCCAATTCAGGTTCACTGCCAAATTCAGGCATGATCTCAGGTCGTAAACCAGGGATCAGCGCATTAAGATTAGTACCGTCCGTCGTAATTGGGCTGATGACAAATGCATCACCGGCATAGGCGATTAAACCGATTTCTCCGCCATTATTAGCATTAATTAAATCAATGGCTTTGTAACTCATGCGTGATAATCGATCCGGAGCAATATCCGTTGCACGCATGGATAAACTCATATCCATTACTATGACCTTGGCTTGAGCAATATCATAAACAGGTTTAGGGATCTTTTGCGTCGTAGGACCGGCCATAGCAACAATCGCTAATACTGCGCCAAGCAACAGCGGCCATAACCGCTGCGTTGATTGAGTTTGCGAGCCACCTTGGGTTAAATAATTATAAAGCACATCATTAATCATATTGGTAGCTTGATTTTGACGATGTTTGATACTGCGTATTAACCCATAAATAACAGCGGCAGGAATGAGCGCCCATAGCCACTGGGGACGCAGAAAATGCAACTGCATAGCGTGTTGCGTAATTTGATTGACGAGCATTTCAAGCGATTCCATTTACACCTCCACACGCCAGTTAAATTGACGATTTGCCCAATTTAGTAAGGTTAACAATCCACTAGCACATAGTGCCACTAGCAACGCCCAATAAAACATTGCGTGTTGTGGGCGCAATGTTTGTTGATTATCTTCTACAGGTTCAATTTTATCTAAAATACGGTAAATCTGTTGCAGCTCATCGGTATCACGGGCACGAAAATATTGTCCCCCTGTATCTTTAGCAAGTCGAGTTAATAATGATTCATCTAAATCCGCAGACGGATTAACTTGGCGCTGACCAAATAAGCTATTTACGACCATCGAATCTGCACCTACTCCAATCGGGTAGATTTTTATTTGTTGATCAACTGCTAACGTCAGGGCTTGGTCAGGTGTAATATTACCTGCCGTATTTTGTCCATCAGTCAACAAAATCAGAACTTTGTTGACGTTGGGTTTATCTGTAAAACGTTTCGCTGCTAAGCCGATTGCATCGCCGATAGCGGTTGAATCACCTACTAATCCAATCACAGTCTCTGATAACAGTTGTTCTACAGTGGTGCGGTCAAAGGTTAACGGAGCTTGTAAATACGCGGTGTCAGCAAATAATATTAAGCCAATACGATCCCCGATCCGGCGTTGAATAAAATCACCTAAGACCGTTTTGACCATGACTAAACGATCGACTTCTTGACCATTCACGAGCATGTCTTTGGTTTGCATTGAACCGGATAAATCAACGGCGACCATTAAATCGCGTCCTTCATTAGGGATTGAGATAGGCTCTCCGTAGTAAACGGGCCGGGTAACACTAATAACAAACGCACTCCATGCAATGACCAATAAAATACTGCGCACCGGGGAGCGTCGTTTAGTCTGTGACGCAGCTTGAGTAAGCTGGCGATAAAAAGGCATGTAAATAGGTTTAGTTTGCTCCGTTTTGGCTTTGCCAAACAGGAGTTGAATGATCCACGGAAATGGATATACCACAGCCAACCACCACCATGAAAAGGATAAGTTATCCCAAATCGTCAATATATTATCCATGTTCGACTGCTCCAGTTGGCAATACAGAACGCGGAGAAGTAAGTTTCATCGTAACAAGATTAAAGCGCGGCAGGCCTTTTTTACACCAAGTTTGTACGATGTCGATAGCCGCAGGTACGGTTATTACATTGGGTAGTTGTGTTGCGGATTGATAAATACTTTGATTGAGTAATAACAACGAAGCAGCATAATCATTTTCTGGTTTTAGTGCTATTTTGTTACGCACTTTGCTGCGAATTTTACTGCATAGCCAAACACTCCATTCTTGTCCATGTAGGACCGTAATAGAAGATTTTTCTTGGGGGTAATAATGCAAGGCTACCCGTTTCAAAATTTGATTAATAGTAGTGAGTTGTGCACTGGTATCATTGCTATTGTCTTCATGTTGAGCTAATAATAATTGTAACTCAGTGACAGCTTGTCGCTGTGCAGCAAAAGCACGTCGATAATGACGAATGACGATGACTAGCCAAACGCAAAGTGCACTAACTGCAAGTATCAGCCCTATTAACGGCAATGAGGGCGGCCACCAATTAATGCTATCTGGCAGAATGACCTCGTGCGGAGGGTTAAAAATAAGTGGTTCCATATTACACCTCCACTTTTGCTAAGTTGCGTGTAGGATCGATCAAGCCTGCGGTTAACTGTGTCACTAACGGCATGGATGCGCATAACCAATGCTGCATGATGCCTAATGAAGCTATTTGTGCTTGAATATCCGCGTAGCGCGAACCTGCAGCTTGCGATTTGACCACTCGTAATGCTGATTCAATACCATCGGTGACTAAAATAGGTGGACTGTTGTGCTGTTGTTGTGCAGTTTCTAATGGGTCTGAAATACCAAAAATGCGCACTTCACAGTGTTTGGTGAGTTGTCGTAAGTGTTGTTTTATTTCTGGATTGAAATGTTGAAAATCACTGATGATACAGACTAGGCTGCCAGGTTTAGCAAGTCTTCTCAACCTTTTTACAGCCTCTAATAGCGGGTTTTCATTGCCACTCATCTGTAAAGGTTGAGATTGTTGTAACTGACATGTCGCGGTTAACAAATGTAAAATAGCACTGTCTTGGCTTTTAGGTTTAATTTCGCGATGCCCTTGAGAATTAAACGCTAACCCTCCAACACGATCACCACGCGCTTTCGCAGACCAAGCTAAGACTGAGGCTAAGTGTCCGGCAAGGACTGATTTTAGTTGCAATTGTGTGCCAAATTGCATGGTAGCACTGACATCAGTGGCAATAAATACAGGGCGTTCGCGTTCCTCTCTAAAGATCTTAGTATGAGTTTTACCGGTACGAGCCGTCACGCGCCAGTCTATAGCACGAATGTCGTCGCCCGCTTGATAGTGCCGTGCTTCGTCGAATTCCATCCCGCGACCTTTCATTTTACTGATATACGTTCCAGCAAGCCGCGCTTGTGGTGTACGTTTAGGATGTAAGGTTATTAATTTGTGGGCGAGCTTATATTGCATTAACTTTTTTATCGTTAATGCGACAGCATTTTCGGCGGTAAGTTGACTAAGTGATTGTAATATAGACATCTAGGCACTCAATATAACAAGTTCAGCGTGAGTCAACGCTAAGGCACCGGAACAATTGCTAGGATATTATCGAGTACGGCATTCACCGTCACACCGTCAGCTTCGGCTTCATAAGTGAGTGGTAAGCGATGACGTAGCACATTATGAAAAACAGCATGGATATTATCAGGTCCAACAAAGTCTCGTCCCATTAGCCAAGCATGTGCTCGAGCACATTTATCTAGAGCAATCGTGGCACGCGGTGAAACACCTAGCGCAATATATTGGGCTAATTTTTCATCGTATTGTTGCGGCTGACGAGTCGCCATGACGAGTTGCACGATATATTCTTGCAGTGCATCACTCATGTGCATCGATAAAATATCTTTGCGTGCTGCAAAAATAGCTGCTTGTTTAAGCGGAGTCGGCGGTGCAATTGTTTGCGATAAACCTTCATTACGGGTTAATTGTAAAATAGACAGCTCTGTTTTCGCATCGGGATAATCAATTTCTACATGCATTAAAAAACGGTCAAGTTGTGCTTCGGGCAGGGGATAAGTCCCTTCTTGCTCCAGAGGGTTTTGAGTCGCCATGACCAAAAATAACTCAGGAAGCGTGTAGGTTTTGTTACCTACTGTAATTTGGCGTTCAGCCATCGCTTCAAGCAGGGCTGATTGAACCTTCGCAGGGGCACGGTTAATTTCATCCGCTAACACAAGATTATGAAACAACGGACCTGATTGAAATACAAACTCGCCTGTTTCAGGGCGATAGATATCCGTGCCAGTTAAATCGGCCGGGAGTAAATCTGGGGTAAATTGGACGCGATGAAAGTCGCCTTCAACGCCATCAGCTAAGGCATTAATCGCTCTAGTTTTAGCTAATCCAGGAGGCCCTTCTACAAGCAAATGTCCATCGGCGAGTAAAGCGATGAGCATATTTTCGGTTAATGCGTGTTGCCCGATGACTTGTGCATTGAGATAGTCACGGATAGGGGCAAAATCTGTCGATGCCATAAGTTCATGCTTCCTTAATGATTTTGTTAGAGTTTTTTATTAAACATTACAAGCTACGTTAAAACGAACTTGCTAAAAAGACAGTACTTAGGAAGTAAGGTTCAGATTTTATATTACAAGGTTTGTGCAACAAATTTTGTGTTTTTTCCGAATTTAACTAGATAATGCGTAAAAGTTTTGTCACAATGCATTTCAAGAGCTAGAGGTCTGACCACTGGTGTATTTATTATTAATAGGATTATGACGACTGATGGCTAAATTACAAACAGTAAAAACAGCAAATGGCGAACGCGTCGCTATCGTTGCTGGATTACGTACTCCATTTACTAAAATGGCGACTGATTTTCACGGTGTTCCGGCTGTTGACCTAGGTAAAATGGTAGTCAATGAACTATTAGCGCGTCATGACTTATCACCATTAGAAATTGATCAGTTAGTCTATGGTCAAGTTGTGCAAATGCCGGCGGCGCCAAATATCGCCCGTGAGATAGTATTAGGTACTGGCATGAACGTGCATACCGACGCATACAGTGTGTCGCGAGCGTGTGCAACGAGCTTTCAATCGACGGTAAATGTTATGGAGTCGATTTTATTAGGAAATGCGGATGTGGGGATTGCCGGTGGAGCAGATTCAACGTCCGTGTCACCGATTCAAGTGTCTAAAAACCTTGCCCGAGCATTAGTTGACTTGCAGAAAACTAAAACCTTCGGGCAAAAATGGCAAGTATTGAAACACTTAGGATTGAAGGACTTAGTTCCTGTTCCGCCAGCCGTTGCTGAATATTCAACTGGTTTATCAATGGGTAATACAGCTGAACAAATGGCTAAGACGCATGGGATTACCCGTGCAGAACAAGATGCGTTGGCGCATCGTTCACATACCTTAGCGGCACAAAATTGGAATGACGGGCACATGGCTCATGAAGTGATGACGGCTTACCCAGAACCTTACAAAAAAGCAGTAGAAAGAGACAATAACATTCGCTTTGACTCTACGTTAGATGGATATGCACGTTTGCGTCCTGCATTTGATCGCAAATTTGGAACCGTCACAGCAGCCAATGCCACACCGCTAACAGATGGTGCGTCGGCAGTAATATTAATGAATGAAGCGAAAGCTAAAGCCTTAGGTTATACCCCCCTAGGCTATATTAAATCGTATGCGTTTGCTGCCATCGACGTTTGGGAAGATATGTTAATGGGACCTAGTTATGCAACGCCTTTAGCGTTAGAGCGAGCGGGTATGAATTTATCGGATCTGACCCTAATTGAAATGCACGAAGCGTTTGCCGCACAAACCTTATCAAACGTGAAAATGTTTGGCAGTGATAAATTTGCTCAAGAAAAACTAGGTCGCAGTAAAGCTACCGGAGAGATTGATATGGATAAATTTAATGTACAAGGCTCTTCGATTGCTTATGGGCATCCATTTGCTGCGACAGGTACCAGAATGATTACGCAAATGTTGAATGAACTCAATCGTCGTGGCGGAGGGACTGGCTTGTTGACTGCTTGTGCTGCCGGTGGACTTGGTGCAGCGATGATAGTGGAGACAGAATAATGAATAACCCAGCATTTACATTAATCAAACAAGATTCAGGTATTGCCATTTTAACGATGGACGTGCCCAATGAAACCATGAATATCTTAAAAGCAGAATTTTCGGCTGAGATAGATGCTTTGCTAACGCAAATCGAACAAGATAATGATATTAAAGGCATTGTATTAACGTCTGCAAAAGATAACTCTTTTATGGCAGGAGCCGATGTGAGCATGCTTGAAGCCTGTGATTCAGCCGCGAGTGCCACGGCAATTGCAGCTTCCGGTCAACACATGTTTTGTCGTATTACGGACCTAGCAAAACCAGTTATTGCGGCGATCCACGGACCTGCATTAGGCGGTGGTTTAGAACTTGCGTTAGCATGTCATGCCCGCGTATGTTCGGATGCTGCGAGTACAGTGTTAGGTTTGCCTGAAGTACAACTTGGTTTATTGCCAGGTAGTACTGGCACACAACGTTTACCGCGTTTAATTAGTTTACAACAAGCCATTAAAATGATGCTAACAGGGGCGTCAGTTCGAGCGCAACAAGCCCTAAAGTATGGCATCGTGGATTCGGTTGTACCTCGAAGTATTTTACTCGCTGAAGCTGAAAGAATGGCATTAACAGGTAAACCTAAGCGCCGCTCTATTAAGAAAACATGGATGAATCGCGCTTTAGAAAATACGAGCATCGGGCGTTCTATATTGTTTGGGCAAGCCAAAAAACAAATGTTACGTCAAACTCATGGTAATTATCCCGCTCCGGTCGCAATATTGGAATGTATCGAAACAGGATTAAATCAAGGGTTAGAAAAGGGCTTGGCGCTAGAAGCGCAGCGTTTTGGTGAATTAGTCATGACACCCGAATCAAAAAGTTTACGAAGCTTATTCTTTGCTACCACTGATATGAAAAAAGAATCAGGTGTAGCTGGTGTTCTAGCTAATCCTATTGCTAAAGTCGGTGTGTTGGGTGGTGGCTTAATGGGCGGAGGGATTGCTTTTGTCAGCGCGACTAAAGCTAAAGTACCGGTGCGGATCAAAGATATACAGGTGCAGGGGATCAAGAATGCATTGCAAACGGCGTACAGTATTTTACATAAACGCGTTAAACGCCGCATAGTTAGCCATTCGCAAATGCAGCAACAACTCAGCTTAATTACTGGAACCACTGATTATAGCGGCTTCAAGCGCGTGGATATGGTAATCGAAGCAGTATTTGAAGATTTGACATTGAAGCAAAATATGGTCGCTGATGTTGAAGCTAACTGTCAATCTGATACGATTTTTGCTTCGAATACCTCGTCTATTCCGATTGGACAGATTGCAGCGAAGGCTGCACGTCCTGAAAATGTAATTGGTCTACATTATTTTTCTCCTGTAGATAAAATGCCATTAGCAGAAGTGATCGCACATGCAGGCACATCAGAACAGACGATTTCTACGACGGTGGCGTTTGCCAAAAAACAAGGTAAAACCCCAATCGTTGTTAAGGATGGTGCTGGATTCTATGTTAACCGTATTTTGGCGCCTTATATGAATGAAGCGGCGCAAATGCTATTAGCGGGCGAGCCTATTGATAAATTAGACAAAACCTTAGTCAAGTTTGGTTTTCCGGTTGGTCCTGTGAAGTTACTTGATGAAGTCGGGATTGATGTGGGTACTAAAATCATTCCTATACTACAAGCTGAATTTGGTGCTCGTTTTGCTGCGCCAGATGCGTTCGACAAAGTGCTACAAGATGATCGTAAAGGTAAGAAAAACGGTCGAGGTTTTTACGATTACTCAAGTAAACACAAAGGTAAAGTGGTCGATGAGTCTATCTACACATTATTAAATGTGACGCCAAATGCACAGTTAAGTAGTGACCAAATTATCCAACGTTCTGTATACATGATGCTTAACGAAGCCGCCCGTTGTTTAGATGAGGGGGTGATCCGTAATGCACGTGATGGCGACATTGGTGCAATCTTTGGCATCGGCTTCCCACCATTCTTAGGTGGACCGTTTAGATATATGGATACGATTGGTATCCAAACGTTGGTGGACAGACTGAGTGAATTTGCAGTCAAACAGGGCGATAAGTTTACCCCCGCGCCAATTTTAGTCACCATGGCTAAGGAAAATCGCACGTTTTACTAATATTACGTTAATTGATTGAATAAAACCGGGATTCTGCAGTGAAATGAGCCCCGGTTTTATTCATTATAACTATTCTAAATAGTCGTTTCCTCTCTCCGGTAAGCTATAATTAACTTATCTTAATATTCGTCAATAACACATCGTCAGGCTTTAATTCGGTGAAATTTCACGCTTAAGTTCGTGGACACTAGGATCGGCAATATGCGAACTGATGCTGTAAACACAATGTTCACTTGTAATATCGAGCAAGTCTAAGCTAAACCTCAAAAATTCCTCAAATTCAGTTTCATGTAGCAGTGACACTAATTGAGCATCATGCTCAATACCGCCCAGTCTACCCATCTGCATCCATAAATATTGCGCCTGCTGTGAAAACCCAAGATGCTGGGGGTTGAGCTGATGGGTTAAGCTTTGTTTCACCATTGGCCAATGCGGTGCAAATTGATGTAAAGCACGCCTCATTTCGGTAAAAAACGCCACTTGATGTTGATAAATACTCATGGCTGAATGCTGGGTGTAGTTGAGATAAAAGCTTACCCCAGGGTGTTGTTGATGTGTGATAAACCCAGACCCAATATCATAACCAATTTGTAATTCTTGACGGAAACGTTCAAAGAATGGTTCTGCGAGTACTTCTGCTAATATCATTGCCAGCAGGGTTGCTTTTAACGTTTTGTCTTTGGTCAGTAATAATGTGACAAAGCAAGCATTAGGATAATTTGATTGTGTCACCAACACGCGTTCACTAGGTTGATGTATTGCAGTATTGAGTGTCGGCTTAGGGACTCGGGTTAGAGTTCGGATCAAAGTGTTAATTTGTGCACGTTCTTGGTCACTTAAATTACCGTATATCAAGGCTTCACCATAACATGCAGCAAAAAATCCTTCATGATAGGCAGCTACCTGTTGCAGATCAAGTGCATGAATGGCTTCCATTTGCTCATATTCGTAAAAAGTAGGTTGTCGGCACAGAGTTTCACTGAGTTGTGAAAACGCAGCTTGGTATGCTGTTAGAGGTCGACGTTGGGCTATGTTCTGAAGGTGCTGTTGGTGCAAAGAAGTAAAATTACCGATTAAAAGTAACGGTTCTTGTATGAGCGCCAATACTTCAGTTAATAACGGGATGAGCAACGGACGTGGACTAGCCACACTTAATGTCAAGCCCGTTTGGTTTGGGTAAATTTTGATATTCCCACCAATCATTGTAAGCGGATATCTGAGAATGTTTAATTTATCCTCGATACCTGATACCCATATTCGCTTGGCAATGATGGATGGCGCATCAGGACGTATATATTCCAATGCTAAAAACACTTCAACAATAGGCTTGTCCGTCCCGCTAACATACTCATGATACACATCATGATGCGCAGAGCTTAGGTGTTGTCGCGGAGAGTCATTTTGTGCAATGGCTTGTGATTCAAGCATGGGTAAGCGTGCAATAAAACGATTGAGAACAAACAAATCAAAACTAAAATCATTAAGTAGGGGATCGGCTATTGTGGGCAATAGGACAAATGGTCGGGATTGATATTGTGTTTCATACCAGCGCGTGCGCATTATAGTACCAGTATATTCTGGTAATAGAGGCTCGGGAGCAAGTAATAAAACTCGCATTTGTCCAAGGTGACATTGCGCCAATAGACTGCGGATCCCGTGATCTGAATACTGTGTTGTTTGCGGCTTTAATGGATTAGGTAAATGTTCAAACCATTGCGCCCAGGGTATTGCGACATCATCACTAAAGCATTCTCGCCATGCCATCGCAACATCGAGTTGGTGAATAATAATATCTGCAATGGGCTGTGTATGTTGACTGCCTAAAAAGCCCAGCCATAACCTCACAATTCGCTGATATTGCCGCAAACCTAACTCAGACAATGCAATATTAACATTCACTTCCAATGTCTGGTTGACCTGTAATCCCGTATCTACATGATATTGCTTCACTAAGCCATGTTCAATCAGTTGTTGAGGTAATGCCGTGAGAGGCGGATAGTTTAGAATAAACAATAATAATGCCACATCATGAGCTGCAATATCAGTTACATCAACAGCAAAACTAAGAATTAATCTTGGCTGGGTAGTCGGTGCACTAATTAATAGTTCAACGCCTTGCTGCAAATCGAGATATAGAGGAAGTGCTGAAGGGCTTGTTTTGTTATTAATCACTTGTTGAGCTGGAGGAAACCGTGGCAATAGAGTGTGAAAGGCGGATACGTCGATTGGTGATAAAGGCTTACCACAAATGATATGGATATCGATATTGTCTTGGTGTATATGCGTATCTAGCCATAATTGGACTGCTTTAGTTAAGCTTTCTTCGCTATGTTCAGCAAACGTGTGAGCGTTACCCGTCGGAAATTTAGCAAACGGGTGGGCTGGGTTACAGGTTTCTCGAGATACTTCTTGGACAGCCCTAATTGCATCGCTTTTGATTGCAAAAAATTCTTCAGCAATAGTCACAATTTCTGTCGCTACAGCGGCTAATGTAGTGTTAAATTGACACATGCTATACAGCATATTAGCAATAATCACCAATGGGTCGGTAGTGATGTGCGATACTGTAAACAAGAGCTTTTCGGCACTAGTATGGGCATCCAGACGCAGGTGTTGTTGATTCATTGTATGCAGTAAACCATCTTGCTTGGTGGTGCCTCGCATCAACACATGTTCGACTAAATGGGCTAGTCCAGGGATTGCAACTGGATCATCAAAGTAGCCCGTTTTTATTGTAATGTTTACAACATGTTCGGGTAAATCATGTGCTAATATATGGACCGACCAATCATTGATTGATAAGTTATTGACGGCTTGAGGTTGAATGCTGAGTATCCTAATTTACTGCTTACTAATAAACATAGCCAAAGAAAAGACGGTCGTCACTTTTTTATTATTAGTAATGATATCGGCCAATATGAATGAGAAAATACTTATCTAACTTAGTATATAGTATTAAAGTATCACCGTAATTTGCAGATTTACCTAGTATAATGCTTTGGTTAGAAGTGAGTCATACTGAGAAATATATGAAATTATTAATAATGCGGCACGGTGAAGCTCAATTAGTGGCTGACTCAGATATGCAGCGTCCATTGACAAAGGCCGGAATTAACCAAGTAAAGCAAACTGCAGCCTGGTTAATTGATAACGATCTAATACCCAAACAAGGTATCGACTTTGCGTTTGTTAGCCCATACTTACGAACCCGTCAGACATTTGCAGCGTTAAATGAGATATTACCGATTAATGATGTAGAATACTCACAAGATATTCTTCCTTGCAGTGTGACAAGCATTGCGCATGATTATTTAGATACGAAGTTATCGTTTTTAGAACAACCTGAGTGCGTCTTAATGGTATCGCATATGCCATTTGTGAGTTATTTTGTGGATACTGTCTGTAAACAACATATTTCACCTCTATTTGCTACTGCTTCAGTGGCGGTGATTGAGTATGACCTGAAACGTTCACATGGGAAATTAATAACGCATTTTCAAGGAATTTAGTGTTAAGGAAAATGCTTTTTGACCGATATAAATTAGGTTAAACCACAACGCAGTCAAGGATGATGGCGAAAAAAAAATCTTTACCAACCAATTTAAAAGAAGCGCTGAGCTATCATTTATTCCATAATGATATTGCACAAGACGCTGAATTAAAAACATTGATGACCGACTTAAATAAGTTGGACAGACTCGTGGCTGAAGTCAAGCGTGAAATATTGCGTAACCGAAAAACTCGAGAAGATGCTCTTAAACAAGCACAATCATTTTCTGATAGTTTGTCACCTTAATATCAATCAACGCCTCCCAAACGTCTTCGTCGCAGCGATAAGACGTATTAATCATCCGAGCGGTTAAGCGGTCGATAGTGCTGT
This sequence comes from Glaciecola sp. UBA983, assembly GCA_002292215.1. GTDB lineage: Bacteria > Pseudomonadota > Gammaproteobacteria > Enterobacterales > Alteromonadaceae > Opacimonas. The sequence continues at coordinate 43,998 of DBBN01000074.1, forward strand.
GGCATGACTCTGACAGTTGTGATCATGTTATCACTCCATTCTACGATTTCTACCGGATAACCTGCTAAACGTAAAGAGATATTGTTTTCTGGGATATCTTGTAACTCTTCTAAAATTAATCCGTTTAATGTTTTGGGGCCTTCAATCGGAAACGACCAATTCATTTCTTTGTTTAAATCGCGAATATTGGTACTACCATCAACCAAAACACTCCCATCTTGCTGCGCATTCGTTGATTTGTGGTGGTCGGGGATCATGTTAGTAGTGAAGTCACCGATGATTTCTTCTAAAATATCTTCTAACGTCACCAATCCTTGTATATCACCATATTCATCAACCACTAAACCAATGCGTTCTCGGGCTTTTTGGAACTGATACATCAATACATGTAACGATGTCGAATCGGGCGAGTAAAAAATTTCACGTACTGCGCGTAATAAGCTCGCTTTAGAAAACTCATCTTTAGATAACAAACGCAGTGCATCTCTGACGTGTACAAAGCCAACCGCGTCGTCAATTGAGTCACGATACAATAGTACGCGAGTATGTTGAGAATTGACTAGAAGGCGTTGAATATCTTTCCATTCTTGGTTGATATCAATCGCAACGATTTCATTGCGCGGGATCATGATATCTTCGGCGGTCATATTTTCTAATTCTAATATACTGACCAACATATCTTGGTGTTCTTTGGGGATCAATGAACCTGCTTCATACACCACGGTACGTAATTCTTCAGGGCTTAATTCATCGCCTTGATTATTGGTTGGACTGATTTTAAACAAGGCTAAAAGGATATTGGTGATGCCGTTAACAAAAATTACAAATGGATACAGCACTACGCCTAGAGGTTTAAGTAGATAAGAACTAGGAAAGGCGATTTTTTCAGGGTATAGAGCTGCAATCGTTTTAGGAGTGACTTCTGCAAACACTAAAATGATAAAAGTTAGGGCAAAAGTAGCAATGGCAATACCAACATCGCCATATAAACGTAAGCCGATGACTGTTGCGATGGCTGACGCGCCGATATTTACTAGATTGTTACCAATCAATATAAGACCAATCAGTCGGTCTGGGCGGTCGAGCATTTTTTGCACACGCCGTGCCGTGCGATTTCCTTCATTGTTTAGATGTTTTAGACGATATCGGTTAAGCGACATCATGCCGGTTTCAGAACTAGAAAAATAAGCAGAGCAAAGTATCAACACACCCAGAATAATAAACAAGGTGGTAGTAGAGATAGCGTCCAAAAAGAAGTTTCCTGTATGTACAAAAATAAATTCGAATCAACTAAGTTCGAACGGATAAGGTTCGGATGATAGCGAATTGCACATAGGATGCAAGGTTATATTAAGATCAATTCACGCACGATGCGGGTGCCAAAGTAGCCAATCGTCAGTATAATCACACCGATACTCGTCAATGTTAAGATCATCGTAGTAGATAAACCCCACTTAGCATGGATGACCAGGAGACTGACAAATACAGCAAGCGCAATGATACTTAACACTGTTTTGTGTGCATGTTGGTGTGAGAGCATCGTATCGATCGTTAAAAAACCACTTACTAAAGCGAGAGCGAGTAAAATACTGCCCAATAGGACTAACTTCAATACCCAAGCTTCCACACCAAGTAGCGGTGGTAGGGATTGTTGGGTTAATAATAAAGGATTGTGTTTGAGCTGTTTATGAATATAGCGCATTTGTAACGCATATAATAATGCCACCACAACACATCCATAAGCTGAAAGTGATAGCATAATATGGATAACCATTGGTGCAGCTTGGTAATCTGTTAATGTGTAAGATGATGGATTAATCAACATTAACGATACACATACCGTAGCGAATGCGAAACTAACCGGCACTAAAATAGTGTAGCGCATGAAAATGCTGGTGAGCAATAACGTGACAACCATCAACCATGATAGCAATGATGCCACATTGACCATGCTCAAATCAGGATTGCCAGATTGCGTAAATAAGGTCAAAAGTAAAAATCCATGCGCCGCAATTGCGCCGATACCCATTACAACCGGCAGCCAAGAGTGAGCAATTCGATCCGCCCATGTGTGCTGTTGACCTTGAATCGATATAAAGCGTCGCGACAACAGCCCAGATGCAATGGCATAAGCAATCATAGCGATAATTTCAATAACGACGATCATGACACTCCCTAAATATTTTGACTAACTCGCAAAAGGTTAGCTCGACATGATGTTATTAAATAATGATATTTGTTAATATACCCCTAACACGCTGTGACGTAAAACAGTATAATCGAGTTTATTGTGACATAGAGTAAATTATAGGGATTGACAACGATGTTTGAAAGCTTAACGGATCGCCTCTCTTCTACCTTAAAGAATATCAGTGGGAAAGGGCGTTTAACCGAAGATAATATCAAAGATACATTACGTGAAGTGCGCATGGCGTTGCTTGAGGCGGATGTTGCATTGCCAGTGGTCAAAGCCTTTGTCAATCAGGTAAAAGAACGTGCATTAGGGACTGAAGTTAGCAAAAGTCTTCAGCCTGGCCAGATGTTTATCAAAGTCGTCCAGTCAGAACTTGAATCTGTCATGGGCACTGCTAATGAATCGTTAAACCTTGCAGCGCAACCACCTGCTGTAGTGATGATGGCAGGTTTACAAGGTGCCGGTAAAACGACCACCGTCGGTAAACTTGCGAAATTACTCACCGAGCGTGAAAAGAAAAAAGTCCTCGTCGTTAGCGCGGATGTTTATCGCCCTGCAGCGATTGAGCAGCTTAAAACACTCGCTAATGATGTTGGTGTGGAGTTTTTTCCATCGAATATTATGGAAAAACCCATTGATATTGTGAATGCTGCGATTGCGCATGCGAAAAAGCAATTTGTTGATGTATTGATTGTCGATACTGCCGGTCGTTTGCACATTGACGGCGAGATGATGGGCGAAATCAAGGCATTACATGCAGCGGTTAAACCCGTTGAAACCTTGTTTGTCGTTGATGCTATGACGGGGCAAGATGCCGCCAATACCGCCAAGGCGTTTGATGAAGCGTTACCGTTAACCGGTGTGATCTTAACCAAAGCCGATGGTGATGCGCGAGGTGGTGCAGCGTTATCGGTACGTCATATTACCGGAAAACCAATTAAATTTATTGGTATGGGTGAAAAGCTCGATGCCTTAGAACCATTCCATCCTGAGCGAATGGCATCACGTATTCTTGGTATGGGAGATGTCTTAAGTTTAATTGAAGAAGTTGAGCGTAAGGTTGATAAAACCAAAGCAGAAAAGCTTGCCAAGAAAGTGCAAAAGGGCAAAGGCTTTGACTTACAAGATTTCAAAGAGCAGTTAGAACAAATGCGTGATATGGGCGGGATGATGTCGTTAATGGACAAAATGCCTGGCATGGGCAATATGTCCGCACAGATCAAAGAAAAAGCCAACGATAAGCAGTTTAATCAATTTGAAGCCATCATTAATTCGATGACATTTAAAGAACGTGAACGCCCTGAGTTAATCAAAGGTTCACGTAAAAAACGTATTGCAGCTGGTTCTGGTACACAAATTCAAGATGTGAACCGCTTATTAAAACAATTTACCCAAATGCAAAAAATGATGAAGAAAATGACCGGTGGCGGCATGGGTAAAATGATGAACAAAATGAAAGGCATGATGCCTCCTGGCGGCGGTATGCCACCGGGAATAAGTGGCCCTGGTGGCATGCCTGGTGGATTACCACCTGGTTTAGGTGGTGGTTCAAGTACAGGTGGTACTGGTGGTCTTGCCAATATGTTCAAAAAGCGCAAATAACCCCTGATAATACCTTGCTTTTTACCCCAGTAAGCGTATAATTCGGCGTCCTTGAAAAATGAGTGTTGTAGATAATATAATATTCATATAACAAGGATAAATAAGTTAATAGGTAACGCTACAACGAGTTTAGAGGCATATATGGTTACTATTCGTTTACAGCGTGGTGGCGCGAAAAAGCGTCCTTTTTATCAAGTAGTTGTTGCAGACAGTCGTCGTGCACGCAACGGTAAGTTCATTGAAAACTTAGGTTTCTTCAATCCAACTGCACAAGGTCAAGCAGAGCGTTTACGCTTAGACCTAGAGCGTGTTGCATATTGGACAAGCGTAGGCGCTTCTATGTCTGACCGTGTAGCTAGCTTGGTAAAAGAAGCTAACAAAACAGCGGCTTAATCACTAGATTTCGCAACTGAATTAAAGAGGTATAGATGAGTCAAGCATCTGAGACAATGATTATTGGAACGATTGGTGCACCTTATGGTGTTAAAGGTTGGGTCAAGATCAACAGCTATACTGATGAAAAAGCTGGTATTTTTGGTTATGTACCGTGGATTATCGGTACAGATAGAACTTATCAGGTTGCCGAATGGCGAACACACAGTAAAACATTGGTTGCAAAGTTAACTGGGATAGATAGCCGAGACGATGCTGAACGCATCAAAAACTTGGATATTTCAATTGAGGCAGCTCAATTACCTGAACTGAGCGATGATGAATTTTATTGGCGTGATCTCGTTGGAATGCAAGTAGTTACCGATAAGGGCTACTCGCTAGGTAAGATTAAAGAGATTTTTGCCACTGGTGCAAATGATGTCATGTTGATCAAAGCCAATACCAATGATGCCTTTGGGCAAAAGGAGAGGATGTTACCGATTTTATTTGATCAAGTGGTCAAAAATATCGATAAAACCTCAGCAACCATCACTGTGGATTGGGATCCAGCATTCTAATGACACAGCGATTTAGCATCGTAACCTTGTTTCCTGACATGTTTGCAGGATGCCTGGCTGAAGGTGTGATGGGACGTGCGGTTAAATCTGGATTAGTAGAAGTTGACTTCTTTAATCCTCGTGATTATACCCACGATAAACATCGCACTGTGGATGACCGACCTTATGGCGGTGGTCCAGGGATGTTGATGATGGTGCAACCTCTAACAGATGCAATCAACGCCGCGAAAGCTGGCGCTGATGATATACATACCGTGGTGTACTTATCCCCACAAGGGCGCAAGTTAGACCATCAAGGTGTGGCGAGTTTAACGCAAGCAGGTCACTTAATATTAGTGGCTGGTCGCTATGAAGGTATTGATGAACGAGTGATTCATTCGTTAGTCGATGCAGAATGGTCGGTCGGAGATTTTGTGTTAAGCGGGGGAGAAATCCCAGCGATGCTAATGATGGATGCTATCACAAGGTTGGTGCCTGGCGTATTAGGTCATGTTCAATCTGCACAACAAGATTCTTTTGTTGACGGATTGCTCGATTGTCCTCATTACACTAGACCAGAATTGTTAGATGGCCAACAAGTGCCTGCAGTGTTGTTAAGTGGTAATCACGAAAAAATTAGGCAGTGGCGGTTAGAACAGTCGTTAGGTAGAACCTGGCAACGACGCCCTGATTTATTAAATTTGCTAGCTCTGACTGAGGAGCAGCGTCAGTTATTAAAGTCTTATCAAGATAAGCAATCTGACCTGCAGCGAAATGACAGTTAACTACATAATGAGGATATGATGAAGAAAGTAAATCAAGACATCATCAAAAAAATTGAGCAAGAACAGCTTAAAACTGACGTCCCAGCATTTGGTCCTGGTGACACAGTAGTGGTTAAAGTCCGTGTTAAAGAAGGCGAAAAAGAACGTCTTCAGGCTTACGAAGGTGTTGTAATCGCCAAGCGTAACCGTGGCCTACACTCAGCTTTTACCGTACGTAAAATTTCTTCTGGCGAAGGTGTGGAACGTGTATTCCAGACTCACTCACCGCAAATCTCTTCAATTGAAGTGAAACGTCGTGGTGCAGTTCGTCGTGCGAAATTGTATTATCTACGTGAGCGTTCAGGTAAATCTGCACGTATCAGAGAAAAGCTTAATTAATTTTAATTTTTGCGTTACTCACTAACTTATTTTTAAAAACCCGCTCTTGTAGCGGGTTTTTTTGTACTTATTGTTGGATATCCGTACTATTGTAGATTAAGACTTGCATCGAGCTTTAAAAATTGTTAAAAAGTCAATAGTCATGCAGTGTGTAGCTATTTTAGTGTATAGTTAACTTTACATCATCTCGCGCCATCACCAATAACAATAAATGACACATTAGCGGCGTACCCTCGCACACGTTGCAGTTTTTAAGCTGTGTATATAAGTTTTACTATGAGAAATACAATTCATGTCAAATCAAGTAACCGACAATCTCCACGTGTCTTCAGAAGAAGTCCTGATTACCCCACAAGCATTAGCTGAAAAATTACCTGTCAGTGATGCATCATTAGAAGTTATTCGCCAATCTCGTCAAATTATTTCAGATATTGTACATGGCAAGGATCACCGTTTACTTGTGGTCTGTGGCCCATGTTCTATTCACGATATTGAAGCGGCTAAAGAATACGCCCTAAAACTGAAAGAATTACATGAATCATGCAAAGACACCTTATATATTGTGATGCGTGTATATTTCGAAAAACCGCGAACCACTACCGGGTGGAAAGGATTAATCAATGATCCAAACATCAACGATACTTTTGATATCGAAACCGGCTTAGCGAAAGCGCGTGAATTATTAATCTGGTTAGCCGAATTAGAAATACCCGTCGCGACTGAAGCTCTCGATCCTATTTCACCACAGTACTTAGCAGAGTTGTTTTCTTGGTCTGCCATTGGAGCGCGAACGTCTGAATCACAAACTCACCGTGAGATGGCAAGTGGCTTATCCATGCCTGTGGGCTTTAAAAATGGCACGGATGGTTCATTAGGTATTGCGATTAATGCTTTACAATCAGCAGCGTCAGGTCATAGCTTTATGGGCATAAATAAACAAGGCCAAGTGAGTATTATCAAAACTCAAGGCAACCCAGATGGTCATATCATTTTACGTGGCGGTAAGAACCCTAACTATGATTCTGTTTGTATTGCTGATTGTGAAGCCGAACTAGAAAAAGCCAAGTTACCAGCAAGTTTAGTTGTCGATTGTTCGCATGCTAACTCATCTAAAGATTACCGTCGTCAGACACTCGTGGCACAAAATGTCGTGAATCAAATCCTAGAGGGTAACCAATCAATCATTGGCATCATGCTTGAAAGTCACCTCAATGCGGGTAATCAATCGAGTAACGGTAAGACACCAGCTGAGCTTGAATACGGTGTATCTATTACCGATGGATGTATTAACTGGGATGCAACAGCACAGTTGATCAATCAAACGCGTGATAAATTAATTACTGTGCTCCCTATGCGTCTTAAAAAACGTGAGCAAAATTAATCTACTATGACTGATCCGCAAACACAATTAGAGACGCTGCGCGGGCAAATTGACGAGCTGGATCAACAGCTTGTTGACTTATTAGCTAAACGTGCGGCCGTTACTACGCAAGTAGGGAATATTAAATCCCAAACGGGAATGCCAACCTATGTTCCAGAACGAGAGGCGCAATTAATTGCTTCTCGTCGGGCGCAAGCCCAACAGCAGGGTGTACCGCCTGATTTAGTTGAAGACTTACTGCGTCGGATTATGCGCGAATCGTATTTAACGCAAAATGTACAATATCGCTGTGCGACATTGCCGGGCACAAAGGTTGCTGTAATTGGTGGACGTGGTGCGCTAGGTAAGTTGATTGTGAGTTTATTTGAGCGCAGTCATTATGATGTGATTGTTATTGATCAAACTGAATGGCCGCAAGCCAAGGCCCTGTTAGCAGGCGTAAAATTATGTATTGTCGCGGTGCCGATTAAGCAGACAATCGATATTATTAATACCCTCGATTATCTTGATGATGATTGTGTTTTAGCGGATGTAACCAGTATTAAGCAAGCTCCACTTGATGCAATGTTAGCGGTCCATAAGGGGCCTGTCGTAGGTTTGCATCCTATGTTTGGACCTGATGCGCCGGGGATGGTAAAGCAAGTTGTAATTATTTGTCATGGCCGCCAAAATGAGCAGTATCAGTGGTTTTTAGAACAGATGATTACATGGGGCGCTCAGTTAACAGTGTCTAACGCTTCAGAGCATGATGCCGATATGGCATATATCCAAGTGATGCGGCATTTTACCAGTTTTGTTTATGGTGCTCACTTGCATGCAGAAGACCCAGACTTAAGTTCATTGATTGCCCACAGTTCACCTATTTATCGTCTCGAACTAGCTATGGTAGGGCGATTATTCGCTCAAGATCCTAATCTGTACGCCGATATAATCTTTAATAATACAGAGAACCTGGCATTATTAAAACGTTTTCGGACTCGGTTTGATGAGGCGATTCACTTATTTGAAACGAATGACAAAGCACAATTTATTGAACAATTTACGCAAATAAGTAAATGGTTTGGTGATTATGCAAAAACTTGTTTAGTGGATAGTAAGCAGCTATTGTTAAAAGCTGATGATGATAGGATGTTGCGTAAAAAATAATTATGCCCTTGTGTAAAAGCAAGGGCTTTTTTCTCAGTTTACTTAATGTCGTTCAACGCTTGTACTGCAGATACCGCAGTCGGCTTGATTTCTTCTGAAGGGTAACAACCTAACACTTTACAAAAACGTGTCGCAGCAGTGAGCTGTTTAACTGTTTCTTGCATTTTACCATCTTGTAAATTACCTTCGACATCCAAATAAAACATCTCTTCCCAAGGGTTACCGTTGATTGGACGCGACTCAAGCTTAGTCATATTAATACCGTTATCTTTTAGTACTAATAACGCGTTTACCAAGGCACCAGGGGTCTGTGTTGTAGCCATTACTAGAGTTGTCTTGGCTGGAATTTGTAGCGGTACATCAACCGGATTTTGGGCAACGACGATAAAACGACTGTGGTTTTCTTTTTGGTTAGCTAGGTTTGATTCAATGGCATGCAAGCCATACAATTTACCACCTGCTTCACTACCAATCGCAGCAACATCATCACGTTTTAGCTCATTTACTATGAGCATTGCTGCAGAAGTACTATCCGCAGGTTTAACTTCTATATCGGTCAGGTTCGCTAAAAAATGCGAGCACTGGGAAAACACTTGTGGGTGTGCGTACAATACTTTTATTTTGCTAATATCGGTGCTGTTGGTATCACTTTGGGCCACTAACAGCGCATGTTTAATCGGATGCGTTAGTTCGCCAATAATACTCAAACGAGTATGCTGTAGTTGGTCGTAGACTTCATTAATACTGCCAGACGACGTATTTTCGATAGGTAACACCGCGTAATCGGCTTGATTGGATTCTACTTTTTGGATGATTTGCGCAAAACTATCACAGCCGATCTCGTGTAACTCACCGTCACGACGAGAAAAATATTTTTGGGTTGCCAAATAGCTATATGAGCCTTTATCACCTAAAAATGCAACACGATTTAATGGTGATACATTATTTGGATTAGCTTGAGCAGATAACATAGCTTGTTGGTTTAAGACTGAATCTTCAATCACCACATGAAAGAGTTTAGTAATGTAATGCGCATTTAGCCCGAGCTTTTGCCCTTCTTGGATTAAACGCACCAATAATTGTTCTTCGCGCTGCGGATCTCGAACGTCAATTTGATTCTGGATCTTAGTCCGTGCAACTTCATTAGTAAGTTGCTGACGTTGTGCTAGTAATTCTAATAATTTTACATCTAATTCGCTGATTGCTTCGCGAACGGATGAAAGTGGAGCGCTGGCCATTGGTGTCCCTAAAACATAAAAAAACCTCCTAATGGAGGTTTAGTAGTAAACTAACTCGACTTTAAAACTCACGACCTTAAAAGTCAATCAGAACATGGTCTTATCAGTGATTTTAATCTGCTAATAAAGCGATTAACATACGTTTGACTTCTTCGGGCTCAAAAGGTTTATCACATAAGGCATTGACACCTGTTTGTTGAATATTTGCCATATGGGGGGAATTAATTGACTCGGATGTCACCATGATGATGGGGATATGGGCTGTTGAGGGATTGTAGCGAATAAATTCTGATAATTCTCTACCGTCCATTTCAGGCATATTATAGTCAGTGACAATTAAATCAAACTCTTGGTCTTTGACGAGAGTTAACGCTTGTGACCCATTTTCAGCTTCTTCGATTTTTTTTAAGCCCATGCCTTGTAACACTCGAACAATATGCTTACGTGCCATCAATGAGTCATCCACTACTAATACACGTACATCAACGATGTCATACGACGAGAGTTCGACTTCTTCGCTATTAATCATTTGCAAGCTGGCATTTAAGGCGCGTTTTAAATGAATCAATGCAAAAGGCTTTGGTAATATCGCGACCACGCCGGCTTGTTTAAATGCTTCAAGTTTTTCTAATCGGTCTTCACTAGATACGAGCATGAATGAGATATCAGCTGTATCTGGATGGCTTTTCATCAACGTTAATAAGTCGATACTGACCCCATCGCTGAAATGCATAGCAGAGATAATCAAATCCGGCGAACTTGTTATGATCTCGGCTTTTGCGGTTGCGAGATCGTGTACGCAAGTGACGTTAGTAATGGCTTGGTCCAAGAGCATGTTTTTGATGATTTTTTGTTGGGTATCGGATGGCTCAATCAACAGAATGTGTAAGTCGCTGGTACTTAAATTGTGCATGATGTTCAGATATTCCTATTATTTACTTGCTGAAGGCACTGTGGTGAACATATCAAAAATTCAAAGAATTACCCGCCGGCTAATTTCACGGTAAAGCCTTGCGCGGTTAACAACGTATTGAGTTTATCGCGCACATCGCCTTGGATTTCAATGGTGTTGTTTTTTACTGAACCACCGCAGCCACATTGTTTTTTTAATTGTTTGCAGAGTTTGGCCAAATCGTGTTCTAGGGGGTTGATGCCATCTACGATTGACATGCCTTTCCCTTTACGCCCTTTGGTTTCTCTGCGCAGTCGCACAATCCCATCACCGGTGAAAGATTTTGGTGGTGTGTTATCTTGTGTAATGCGGCCTGTTTCGGTGCTGTATACTAATTTATCGCTCATATTGTTTTTTTCATGAATAAAAATCGTTATTGGCGAATAATCTAGCATAGTTTTGTGTAAATCAATACTTAAGATAGGTAATCTGAAGTTTAATCAAACACGTATATAAACAGGTTAAGGATACGTGTTATGTGAGCATCAAAACGTAAATTAATAAAAAAATAGACAAATAATACCTATATGCTATTGAGAATTATTCTCAATAGCATTATTATCCGAGTAGTTGATTATTTAAGGAATAAACTAGTGAGAAAAATTGTATTAGGCCTTATGGCTAGTATGTTGTGTATGCCTACTGTTACGACATATGCTAGCGCCAATCCAACTGCTGCGAACCCTGAGTCCCTTAATATCTATTCAGCGCGAAATGAAGCCTTGATCAAGCCGTTATTAGATCAATTTGCATCGCAACACAATGTCACAATCAACCTTGTTACTGGAAAAGCGGATGCGTTATTAGCCCGAGCGAAGAGTGAAGGGCAGTTTTCTCCTGTCGATATTATTATCACGACTGACGTCGGACGATTAGCTCGAGCTAAATCGCAAGGATTAACCCAGCCTATTACCGCCACATTACCTGCGTTTGCGACGTTACAAGATCCACAACAACATTGGGTCGCTCTCACCACGCGTAATCGTCCTATTATTATTAATCCCAGCAATATTGCGGAAGGTGAAATAACGCGCTATGAAGATCTCGTCAAGCCTGAATATAAAGGCCGTGTGTGCGTGCGTTCTTCAACCAATATTTATAATCAATCGATGGTTGCAGCTATGCTGATGCAACAAGGTGAGGCCGCAACGTTAGCTTGGGCTAAAGGCCTAGTTAATAATTTTGCGCGTCGCCCTAAAGGCGGTGATCGTGACCAGATTAAAGCAATCGTCGCAGGAGTCTGTGATATCGCTCTGGCAAATACTTATTATTTAGCGGCGATGCGCAATGCCGATGCTGATTCAGTAGCTATCGCAAATCAAGTCAAAGTGGTCTGGCCGAACCAATCTGACCGCGGTGTACACCTGAATATATCTGGGATAGCTGTCGCTAAATATGCCAAAAATACCGAGATAGCTAACCAGTTAATTGCGTTTATGCTTGGTCGAGAGGCACAAGATTGGTATGCAAAAACCAACCATGAATATCCGGTTGACCCAGCAATTGAATGGTCCGGTACGCTACAAGCTATGGGAACATTTAAAGCTGAAAGTGTAGAATTAAACGAAGTGGGCGAGCTCAATGCGAAAGCCTTACAGATCATGGATAAAGCCGGTTGGCAATAACCTCTGTGTTTACCTCGTTAGGTCGCTCTTTCGTTACTTCGATGATTGCTGTACTGCGTGATACGTGGTTTGTCAGTGCGTTATGTTTATGCGCGCTGCTTGGCGTACCAATCATTGCGATCTTATGGAGCTTTACTGATATTTCACTGCCTTTGTGGACACATTTGATTGATACCAATTTAAGCTTGTATATTGGCAACAGTTTACTGTTAGCGCTTGGTGTAGGTATAGGTAGTGGGGTGTTAGGTGTCAGCTTAGCTTGGTGCGTAACACAATATGAATTTTGGGGACGTAGTTGGTTCCAATGGGCGTTATTGTTACCTTTAGCCATGCCCGCATACATTATGGCATATACATATACGGGATTATTTGATGATCTGGGATGGTTTGACAGTCGTTCATTAATCGGTGCAATTGCCTTTATGTCACTAGTGTTGTATCCCTATGTCTTCATGCTTGCAAAAACTGCCTTTTCTGGGCAACAACAACAATATCAAGAAGTCGCAGCGACATTAGGTATTACACGTTCGGCTTATTTTCTTAAAATCGCATTACCCATCGCCCGACCTGCAGTGTTAACGGGCGTTGCACTAGCTATGATGGAAGCTTTAGCTGATTATGGTACTGTGGCATTTTTTGGCATCTCCACGTTTACTACGGGGATATTTCGAACCTGGTTTGGCATGGGCGAAATGCAATTGGCTAGTCAACTTGCTGGCGGTTTGGCATTATTTGTATTAGTGGTGCTAGGTTTAGAAAAACATAGCCGTCGTAATATGCGATTTTATCAGACCCAAGATCTTCCAGTGAATAAAGACACCAGTGCCCGTGCTCGATCCACGAAATCTCTCTCGGTACAGTCTTCAATTAGTCATTACGCATTAAGTGCGTATTGTTTGAGCGTGTTGTTACTGGCCTTTATAGTCCCCGTCACACAATTATGTGTGTGGGCATTGAGTACCTTAGAACACATTGACGTCACTGAGTACTGGACACTATTGGTGAACAGCTTTTCGTTAGCCTTGTTTAGTAGTATTTTGATTGTGTTAATCGCTCTATGTCTGTCTTATGCGCAGCGTTTTGCTAAAACCAAGTCCGTCGGATATTTGACCCAGTTCGCTGCGTTAGGCTACGCAATCCCCGGTACTGTTCTAGCAATTGGTATATTGCAACCGTTCGGGTGGCTTGATGAGCAGCTCAACTACGTATGGTATCAATGGTTTGGCGAATACATTGGTTTAGTATTTTCGGGGACGTTTGTTGCGTTGTTTTTTGCATATTGTGTTCGATTTTTAAGTGTTGCTATGCATAACACCCAAACAGGGTTAGAGCGGATCAAGCCTAATATTGATGATGCGGTACTAACCCTAGGACGAGGGCGATTGAGTTTAATGCGTCGTATCCATTTCCCGTTACTGCGCAAGAGTCTTCTGGCAGCGAGTATTTTAGTGTTTGTTGATGTGTTAAAAGAACTACCTGCAACGTTAATTTTACGTCCGTTTAATTTTAATACACTTGCTGTTAAAGCATTTGAGTACGCGGCTGATGAACGATTGATTGCCGCGGCGATGCCATCCGTCACCATCGTTATTATCGGTATTATACCGGTTATCATGTTAACCCGAGCGATGCAGCAAAATTAATTGCTTGTGACTGACCCCTGTTTAAATAAATGAGCCAAGTATTATGTTGAAATTAGAGAATATTCAAATTGCATTGGGTGAAAAACAAATTATCCATGATGTATCATTGTCTTTGGCGAGTGGTGATATTGGCTGCTTATTAGGTCCTTCTGGTTGTGGCAAAACCACTTTGTTACGAGCAATAGCAGGGTTTATTCCGCTCGTGGCTGGGACAATCCGAATTAAAGGCGAAACCGTCAGTAGCTCGCAGCAACATATTGATGTGACGCAGCGAAAAGTAGGCGTGGTATTTCAAGATTTTGCTTTATTTCCGCATTTAACGGTCGGTCAAAATATTGTGTTTGGTTTACATCAGCAAACAACACAACAGCAACAAGCTCGGTTGACTGAGTTATTGGATTTAACCCAATTAACCGAATATGCTGACCAATACCCTCACCAGTTATCAGGTGGACAACAGCAACGTGTCGCGATCGCTCGTGCATTAGCGCCTCGCCCAGAAATATTGTTACTTGATGAGCCATTTTCTGCACTTGATCCTTCTTTACGAGAATCGTTAGCGCTGGACATCAAAACGCTACTTAAATATGAGGGCGTCACTGCGTTATTGATTACACATGACCAAACCGAAGCGTTTACCATCGCGGATAAAATCGCCGTGATGAATGACGGTCATATTGAACAATACGCCAGTGCTTACGATTTATATCACGAACCGCAAACGTATTTTGTCGCTAATTTTGTCGGAGAAGGGCGTTTTATCCAAGGACGAGTGGTTGTTGCACCTAACACTCATGGTGTGATTCAAACTGCGTTGGGCGAGTTTGCTGTCCATGAAGAACCCGCTCTTGCAGAATATGAAAAGCAAGCATTATTGTTGGTACGCCCTGATGATTTTGTTGTTGAGCCGACCAGCCCATATCAAGTGACTGTGATTGGTCGAGCATTTCGTGGTGCGCATATATTGTATACGTTTAGACATGCTGATAGCGGGCAAGATGTCTTGTGTTTATTACCTAGTCACCATGACTATCAAGTCGGCACCACTGTGGGTATCCGACTTGAATTAGAGCATGTTATTTATTTTTAAGCTAACGGCGCTAACTTAAAAGTTAACGCGATAGCCGATTTGAATGGTACGTGGTTTACCTGTTTGGATTGCACCATGCTGGCGAGTAGCAATGTAAGTTTTATCTAATACATTATCCATGACGGCATATATCTGCTGCGTATTATCAATACTATATTGTGCCGATAGATTGACCACGGTGCGACGAGCAATACCATTGCTCGAGTCGATAACGCCACTGCCTGCTTGAGTGCGCATTTCGTCTAGCATTTGCACTGAAGCAAGCACCTGCCAGTTATACCCTTTGACACCTGATTCAACTTGTATCACTGTTTGTGGCAGATAGGGCAAGTCGTCCCCTCGAGATACTGAACCCCATGATTCTAAATCTGACTCAAAACTTTCATCAAAAGTGGCGTTTGAATAAGTGTAATTAATATTCAATGGGATTTGTACTGCGCCAACTTGCCATGCCTGTTGTAAACTGAGTTCAATTCCATCTATGCTGACTTTACCGGCATTATATTGATTGCCAATTAAAGAATCATCACAGCCTTGGCTTGCGGTACAGTTACCGTGTAAGTTGTCTAAACGAGTAGAAAACGCAATAGCTTCAATCTGTAAATCTTTGTCATTAAAACGCACACCAGATTCAGCATTCCAACCATCTTCAATTTCAGCATTTTGATTACCCGGTGCCGGGGGAGCAAATGACCGTTGCACACCTGCTAGAACAACCCAATCATCATTTAATTGGTACGTTAAGCCTAACGCTGGTAATAACGCATCTACAGTATTACTGCGAACCATTGGCGCTGAACTGCGCTGTGGATCCGCCGTACCCCATTCCTCTCTGGTTAACTCGACATCTTCATAGCGTAATCCACCTTTGAATGTCAGATCGGCTATTTCCCATGTGTCATGGATAAACAAGCTCGTTGCGTTAGCGCTATCAATGCGATTGGAATCAGTACCAGGAATGCCTTTACTACTAAGTAACATGGTTTGGTCGGTATTGAGAGTGAATTTATCGACCCATTGATAGCGGTCCATGTCATCTTGATGCAAGCGTAGCCCAAAACGTATATCATGATCGCCAGTGCGATAAGCGAGTTCACCCTGGATCCCTTGGGCGCTGTAACTTCGGTTATTTGCTTTAATTTGTACTTCCGGTAGCTCGCTGTTAATGTAAGTGCCATTATCTATTTGTGCTGCAATGGATTCGGCACCACTGCCCAAACTAAAGCCACCAACCTTACTCGTTTTGTACCAATTACGGGCGAAGTCATTGCTATACGCAATAATACTTACGTCACTGTTAGCTGAAATGATGTAATCATAATGCACTGATAGATGGGTGTGGTCAGTTGTCATTTCATCAAGTTGCGACGCACTGTAACGTTGATATGGATTTTCAGCGTAGTCATCGTCTAATAAACCTAAATACGTTTCGTCGGAGTTTTCTTCAGAGTACTTGGCTTTGAATTCTAAATGGTGTTGCTGCTCGGAACCTAAGTAAGTATCCAATTTAATCATTGCATCGGTTTTTTCAAATCCAGTATCTTGACCGGAATTTAGATCTTTAAAGCCATCAGCGCCATAATGAAATACTTCAGCCATTGCACCACTAGAATCATTTCGACCGCCGACAACGGCATGTACTTTACGGTAAGCATCACTGCCTAAGGCAACATCGAACTTACCCGCTAGCGGGGCATCAGGTGTTGCTGTGGATAGTAAATTAATGACACCCCCAGAAGTGCGCGGGCCATATTTGACACTTGAAGACCCTTTTAAAATTTCAATGGCACTCATGCGTCCAATCGTTGGGAAATAATATGCAGCAGGGGAGGCATAGGGAGCCGGAGCGGCTAATACACCATCTTCAAGTACGGTGATTTTTTCTGAACGGTCTGCTGAGTTTCCGCGCATGCCAATATTAGGTCGCAAGCCATACCCGTCTTCTTCTACAAAATACACACCCGGCGCTTTGGCTAAGATGCGATTGATATCAGTAATGGCGTAATTATTTAATGTGTCCTGATCAATATAACTGCCTGAACCCGGTGTCGAATTAATTGCCGCTTTTGAGCCGATGATAGAAATTTGCTCAATTGTGTCATTATTTTGCTGCGTATCGCTAAGAGCTGCATTGGCATGCCCTAGAGTGAATGAACAAAGAGTAGAAATAGCAATGGCTAGGGGAGTACGTTTCATTTTTATCCTTATGAAGAACAATTAATATAGAATAATAAAGTCAATATGGAGCAATTTAAACATTAATCTAAATGAGAATCAATCTCAATTGCATTTATTTTTTGAAAAGGGGATTTTGTAACCAAAAGTTAATAAATTCAATTTGCTGCCGTTAAGTATGTAATTGTATTTGCATTCATGGACGGTATGCATGTTTTCTAGCGTTAAATCATCAGTGGTGACAATTATCTTGTTGTTGGTTGTGAGCTTGACCGCAGTGGTAATGGGATTTGTGTTAATCGAATATGAAAAATTATATTCCGATGTGGTTGAGGATAATCTGTCTGGTTTAAGCCAAAATTTTTCCCAAGAATTATTACCTATCCTCACATCAACCCAATCTGAAAAAGCCAAACAGATTAGTATCAAAGATACATTAATGAATTTAGATGCTTATAAAAGTGTATTTGAAGCGAAAGTATTCGGTATTGATACTACCATAATACAAAGTTACGTAGGACCCGCTGGTAAACAAGATATTTTACGACTAAACAAAATCGATCAAATCGATATGCCCCTCACGGATGATGGTATTAAGATTGCTAATGGGTTTATGTTTGCAACAAAAAGAATCGGCGAATCTCCCTTTGCTCTTGGCTATATACAAGTGGTGGTTGATCTTCAAGGTCCTTTATCAGCGAGTAAATTGAACTTGCTATCACAAACCTTATCGACCATATTGATTGCTACTGCAGTAGTCATGACCATTGCTATTTTGTTATTAAACCGACTACTCCAACCATTATCTAGGCTCTCCTCTTTTACAAAGCAAATTGATTCGGCAAAAAATTATTCGTTGAGGTTTAGTGCGGCGGGCAATAACGAAGTTGTACTGTTAGGTAAAAATATCAACAGCATGCTCGACACAATCAATCTTGAACTAGAAAAAAACAAATCTCACACCAAGACATTAGAAGCACAGCAAGAAACGATGACTAAACTGGCAAACTATGATGCCTTAACTGGACTCCCTAATCGCCAATTTATTATGGATACACTGCGCTATAAGTTAGCCGAAGCACGCCGCAATAATCATGACGTCGCCTTGTTGTTTTTTGATTTGGATGGATTTAAAAGCATTAACGACTCTTTAGGACATGAAGCGGGCGATCATGTGTTAGTTGAAGTGGCTAAACGAGTGAACGATTTGATGCGCGATGGCGACTTAGTATCACGTTTAGGTGGCGATGAGTTTTTAATTGTGCCTGAATCCGAACCGACGCAAAGTGAATTAACAGTAATATGTCAGCGCATTTTACAAACGGTCGATCAACCGATAATGATCAAAGGAGTTGAACTCAGAGTGGGCTTAAGTATTGGCATTGCCAAAGCTATCGATGTTAACTATGACCTAACGGATTTAGTTGGTAATGCCGATGTGGCTATGTACCGATCGAAAACGAATGGACGTGGTACTTATACGATGTTTAGCAGTGACTTGATTGAAGACTACAAACGTAAATTATTAATCACTAACAGCATCGCCAGGGTAATTGAAGAGCAAGAGTTTACATTATATTACCAAGCCAAAATTAATCGTGATGGTTTATTAATGGGCTTTGAAGCACTGATACGGTGGTTGCATCCATCTCTGGGGATGATTTCTCCTGGAGAGTTTATTCCGATAGCTGAACATAGTGGTAAGGTACATGTGATTTCGCGTTGGGTTATTACCCAAGTATGCAAAGAAATGCAAGTTATCCAAACGCTGACAAACCGAGATTTACGGATCTCGTTGAACCTCTCAGCACACGATTTACATGCTGCTGATCTCTATGATTTTGTCAAAAAAGAAATCGATCATTATTGTATTAATCCTAAATTGTTAGAATTTGAAATCACTGAATCTGCATATTTGGAAAGCTTTCAATCTTCGAATGAGTGCTTGAAAAAATTTGGTGACTTTGGCTGTTCGATTGCGTTGGATGATTTTGGTACTGGGTATTCAAGTTTGAGTTATTTGACACAAATAAAAATCGACACTTTAAAAATCGACCAACAATTTGTCAAAGAAATTGATTATTCAAGTAGAAGTCGCTTAGTCACCAGTACGATCATTGATTTAGCCAAAAGCTTAAACTTAACGATTTGCGCTGAAGGGATAGAAAGTCGAATTCAACAAGCTTATTTGACAGAGCTTGGTTGTGATTATTATCAAGGTTTTTTGTATAGCAAACCACTCCCATTAGAAGACTTATTTGCGGTTGACTTTAACTTTACTGTTGAGTTTGTGGAAGACTCGGAAGTTAACTTAACTAAGGTTGAAAACGTGTATACGTTTTAATTGTGATTAATTGGCGTGATTGCTGTTTATATGCTTAGATTACAAGACTATTTAAGGGATTAATTAGCTTGTCACGACTCACGTTGAATCAAATGCTGATCATTATGATGCTTATTACTAGCTCCTGCATTTGGGGAGTGTTAGTCGTGGATAAACAACAGCGCGAAATCAATTACCAAAATTTAGTAAAAAAACAGCTTAATGTACAATCAAAATTATTACTTGTCTTTGCCTTTACCAAAGATACTGCCGCACTAAATATACGTCTGTCCGAACATTTTAATACCACTAATACCAAATCGAATACTAGAATTGATAGTGATCTAGACAAATTATTCTACCAATTAGATTTTCTATGTTTAGACTTATTGTTTTCGGAAAGCTGTAAACAAATCAGGCTTATCTTAACGAATCTGCAAAGTTATCCGATAGTCCTAGAATCCCGGTATATTGAACAGCAAGCTAAGATGCTGAGCAACCAAAATGACTTGCTGGTGAACAACATCATTGAGTTACTTGAGATACATCGTAGTAATTATCATAAATCTGAGTCGCTACTCGATCATGAAAGAACCCAATATTTTGTGTTTATTTTGATTGCGGTAGCGCTTCTCATGATGCTTATTAACCATTGGTTTGTTAGTCCTTTGCAATATATTTCAGGATTAATTCAGAATGTTGAAAACTCAGCGAAATTTCACAGCCTCAAACAGCCAAATAAACAATTGCCCGAAATGTATCAATCCGTTGAAGCGGATATTAAAAAATTACAGAAAAAATACCATAAGCTCGATGATTTGCGCAATGCGATGTTACGTCATGCTGCGCATGAATTAAAAACCCCGTTAGCGAGTGTCAACGAAGGCTGTGCATTGTTAGGGGAGGAGGTGGTAGGGCGCTTATCTCCGGAGCAAAGAGAAGTCGTCATGCTACTTAGTGCAAGTGCTAAACGGTTAAATATCTTAGTGGAGCGACTACTTGATTACAATACGTTACTGCAACAAATCTCACCTCAGTACGAGCAGGTTAATTTAGCTTTAGTGGTCGAAGAATGTTTGCGTGATAACCGTTTGGCGTTGGATCAAGGAGGGATCCATCCCATTGTTG
Source organism: Glaciecola sp. UBA983 (assembly GCA_002292215.1). GTDB lineage: Bacteria > Pseudomonadota > Gammaproteobacteria > Enterobacterales > Alteromonadaceae > Opacimonas. Next base: position 64,587 of record DBBN01000074.1, read on the forward strand.
AATTGACTCAGATAACAGCGTTTAGTGATAGTGAGTTAATTCGACGGATGCTGGATAATTTAGTGTCAAATGCATTAGCCCATGGCACGAATCAAAATCCCATTTATATTAAGATCTATGAATTAAAAGGAAAGGTAGCCATCGAAGTGGCAAATAATGGACCTACATTATCCCAAGAATCGGTTGCTAATTTATTTCAGCCATTTTCACGAGGCAATACTCAGCGTAATGATAAAGTTATTGGCGCAGGCTTGGGATTATCCATAGTGGATGAGTGTGCCAGATTACTCAATGGCAATGTGTCATTAGTTGATGTGGATTATGCCGATGTATGTTTTCGAGTGGTATTACCCTTACAAGGAGTGAATATTGAATAATGACAATAATATGAGCATCTTATTGGTCGACGATGACCAGGCGTTATTGCGTTTGTTGACCATACGATTGGAACAACAGGGTTATCAAATAATCAGTACCGATGATGGGGCAAAAGCGTTGCAATTGTTGCAGCAATTTCCCGTCGATGTTGTGATCAGTGATTTACGCATGCCAAATATTGACGGGATGATGCTTTTTGATCAAATTAAAGCGTCATTTCCGACACTGCCTGTGATTTTAATAACTGCACATGGCACCATCCAAGATGCGATTGCGGCAACTAAATTAGGGATGTATGGATTTATTACCAAACCGATTGATCACCAAGAGTTACAAAAAATTCTAAGCAGTATTGCAACTCAAAAACCGCTAGAAAACGAAAGTCACTGGGCAAAAAATATCATTACACGCAATGATAAAATGTTAAGCATGTTAGATAAAGCCGGGCGTATTGCCCTTCGCGATGTGAGTGTGTTAATTACTGGCGCGAGTGGCACCGGAAAAGAAGTCTTAGCGCAAGCGATTCATTCAGCCAGCCCTCGAGCGAAGCACCCGTTTATTGCAATTAACTGCGGCGCAATACCTGAAAACTTACTCGAATCCGAATTGTTTGGTCACACTAAAGGAGCGTTCACCGGAGCGGTACTTGCTTCACCAGGTTTATTTAAAGAGGCCGACGGTGGTACGTTGTTTTTGGATGAAATCGGCGATATGCCAATGTCTTTGCAAGTTAAATTATTACGTGCACTTCAGGAGCAACAAATTCGTCCCGTAGGCTCAAGCCAATCTGTCAATATTGATGTCAGAGTAATATCCGCTACTCACAAAGATTTACAACAGGCGATGCATGAACATCAATTTAGGGAAGATTTATATTACCGGCTCAATGTGGTGAATTTTACGTTGCCTCCGTTACAAGAAAGATCTGATGATATACCGCTGTTAGCGCGAGAATTATTACGTCAAAGTGCGGCTAAACATCAGGTCAATGTCATCGCATTTTCAGATGATGCCATTCAATTATTAGTGACGAGTAATTGGCCGGGAAATGTACGCCAATTAGTCAATGTGATTGAACAATGTGTCGCCCTAGCTGAAACGACGATCATACCAAAACACCTTGTTGAGCAGGCGTTGTCGGCGAATCGTTCTACTTGGCCAAATTTGAGTGATGCTCGCGATGCATTTGAGCATACATACTTACGCAAATTATTGAATATGACTGATGGCAATGTAACTCGAGCTGCGTTTTTAGCTGGCAGAAATCGCAGTGATTTACACAAATTACTCAAAAAACATGAATTAGATGCGGCGAATTTTCGGCAGATGTGAGCGTCTTTGGGTAATGGTTAACTATTACCAAAAGAGAGTAAAAGCATACATAAATAATCTTTTTACCGTAATCACTAGGCATCTGTACTCAATAGTTTATAATACGCGCATTGTTTTTTAGCGCGTTTTTTACGCTTAGTTTTTGAGGTTTACCGATCCATGCGCACAGATTATTGCGGCAACATTGATGTATCATTCATCGACCAAACGGTCACCATTAACGGTTGGGTCAACAAGCGCCGTGACCTCGGTGGCGTTATTTTCTTAGATATCCGTGATCGCGCAGGGATCGTGCAAGTTGTGTTCGATCCGGATGTAGCGGATGTTTTTGCCACTGCTAACAGTGTTCGTAACGAATTTTGTGTGTCTATTACCGGTCGAGTTAGAGCGCGTCCTGATTCACAAATCAATGCTGATATGAACACGGGTGCGATTGAGATCTTAGGCAAAGGGCTCGAGATATTTAACAAATCGGCTCCGTTACCGCTAGATTGGAACCAAGAAAACTCAGAAGAACAGCGTCTAAAATATCGTTATTTAGATTTACGTCGTCCAGTGATGACCGAGCGTTTAATATTCCGTTCGAAAGTCACCGGTGCGGTTCGTCGCTTCCTTGAAGATCAAGATTTCTTAGATATTGAAACGCCCATTTTGACCAAAGCTACTCCTGAAGGTGCCCGTGATTATTTGGTACCATCGCGTACTCACAAAGGTCAATTTTTTGCTCTGCCGCAATCTCCTCAGTTGTTTAAGCAATTGTTGATGATGTCAGGTATGGACAAGTATTATCAAATTGTTAAATGTTTCCGTGATGAAGATTTACGAGCTGACCGTCAGCCTGAATTTACGCAAATCGATATTGAAACTACATTCTTAGATGCCGATGGCGTGATGGCGATTGCTGAGCGCATGATCCGTGAGTTATTCGTGAAGATGCTTGACGTTGATTTGGGCGATTTCCCTCGAATGACCTATGCTGATGCGATGCGTTTATATGGTTCGGATAAACCTGATTTGCGTAACCCGCTAAAACTGATTGATGTCGCTGGGATTATGGCTGACGTTGAATTTAAAGTATTCTCTGGTCCGGCGAATGATCCAAAAGGTCGTGTCGCGATGATATGTGTACCAGGCGGTGCAAGCCTGTCACGTAAACAATTAGATGAATATGGTAACTTTGTTGGTATTTATGGCGCGAAAGGTCTTGCATGGATGAAGATCAACGATGCGTCTAAAGGTGCTGAAGGCGTACAATCGCCGATTGCTAAATTCTTAACTCCAGAAATCATCGAGCAATTACTCACCGTGGGAAATGCTAAAGATGGTGATATTTTATTATTTGGTTCTGATACTTACTCGGTTGTCACCGAAGCATTGGGCGCGTTACGTTTAAAAGTCGGCAATGACTTTGAGCTTAATCAAGGCGAATGGAAACCATTGTGGGTCGTTGATTTTCCTATGTTTGAGGAATTTGACGGTCAGTATCATGCACTGCATCATCCATTTACTGCGCCGCGTGATTTGTCACCAGAAGAGTTGCAAGCCGATCCGGCTAATGCCTTATCCAATGCGTATGACATGGTCTTAAATGGCTGTGAGTTAGGTGGTGGTTCGGTACGTATACATCAACAAGATATGCAAGCGACGGTGTTTGACATTCTAGGGATCAGCAAACAAGAAGCACAAAGTAAATTTGGTTTCTTACTTGAAGCATTACAATACGGTACGCCACCACATGCAGGTTTAGCATTTGGTTTAGATCGTTTAGTCATGCTAATGACTAATACTACTTCTATCCGTGATGTTATGGCTTTTCCTAAAACAGCTACGGCTGCCTGTCCGTTAACGTCTGCACCGGGTGTTGCTAGTGCGGAGCAATTAGCTGAGTTAGCGATTGCATCGACAGTAAAATCAGAACCAGAAGCTGAATAAGGCGCCAATGTCGCTAAAACGACCCGAGTCTGTATTAGTTGTGATTTATGACCAGCATCATCGTGTGCTGGTCATGCAACGTGACGATGATGCTGAGTTTTGGCAATCGGTGACCGGTACTATCGAAGTTCATGAGCAACCGATAGAAACTGCCTATCGTGAAGTCGCTGAAGAAACTGGCTTAATATTAGAGCCGCGTTGTCACACCATTCAAAATTGCCGTCACATCAACCAATTTGTTATCCGTGAACAGTGGTTATATCGCTATCCTGAAGGAACGAAATTTAACTTTGAACACGTATTTTGTGTACAAGTGGATTCTCAACTTCCCATTACGCTAACTGAACATACGGATTATGTATGGCTGACTAAAGCCGCCGCGGTGGATAAAGTCTGGTCCAAAACCAATGCCCAAGCAATTGCTAAATTCGTCCCTGAACAAGCAGGTGAGATATGATTCTATTGGGGATTGATCCTGGTTCAAGGATCACCGGATATGGTGTCATTGAACAAACCGGCAATAAGTTTACTTACGTCGCCAGTGGTTGCATTCGCTTATCAGGTGATGAATTAGCCGGTCGGTTGCAGCAAATATTTCAAGGTGTGAGTGAAATCATTTCGCAATACCAACCCAAAGAATTTGCCATTGAACAAGTGTTTATGGCTAAAAATCCAGACTCTGCATTAAAACTAGGTCAAGCACGTGGTGCAGCCATCGTTGCAGCAACACAATTTGATTTACCGGTGAGCGAGTATGCAGCCCGACAAATCAAACAATCAGTTGTTGGTAATGGTGGTGCGGATAAAACTCAAGTCCAGCATATGGTAAAGTATTTATTAAAACTGCCCGGTACACCACAAGCTGATGCAGCCGATGCCTTAGCCGTAGCGTTATGTCATGGGCACACTCGACAAAGTTTGGTGGCGATGGCGGGTAAAGCAACCCGTATCGCTCGTGGCAGATTACGCTAGATTTAACGAGATATAAAAATCAACAATTTATAAAACAAACAATGAGAGCACGATGATTGGATTAATTACCGGTACATTATTAGCTAAACAACCTCCTGAGATCATGATCCAAGCCGGTGGTATAGGCTATGAGATCAGTATGTCGATGCATAGTATCTATGGTTTACCTGCTGAAGGTGAGACGGTCACTGTGTTTACCCATTTTGTGGTGCGAGAAGATGCACAGTTGTTGTTTGGCTTTATTGAAAAACAAGAGCGCTTAGTTTTCCGTGAATTAATTAAAGCTAATGGCGTAGGACCTAAACTTGCGATTACGATATTATCAGGCATGAGTGTGCAAGACTTGATCCGTGCCGTAGGTTATGAAGACGTCACTTCATTGGTCAAAATACCCGGAGTGGGAAAAAAGACCGCCGAGCGTTTAGTCGTGGAGCTTAAAGATAGATTAGCCAAATTAACGTTAAACAATCCTGGCGCAGCAATGAATTTACCGGTATCGGCATCTGCGGAACAAGGCAGTATGTTTATACAAACCAATGATACGCGCGAAGAAGCATTAAGCGCATTAGTCGCGTTGGGTTACAAACCCCCAGTCGCCAGCAAAATCATTCAGTCAGTGTATCAAGATGATATGACCAGTGAACAACTGATCCGTGAAGCGTTACGAGCTATGGTATAGTGTCGTTAAACGGCTATTGATAAAAAATAAGAGTGTGTATGATTGAAGAAGATCGTTTGATCCAAGCCACAGTTAGTCGAGATGATGAGGCTGTTGACCGTGCCATTCGTCCTAAGACGTTAGCTGATTACACGGGACAAGATACAGTCTGTGAGCAAATGTCGATTTTTATCGAGGCGGCGCGAAAGCGAGAAGATGCGCTTGACCATGTATTGATTTTTGGTCCTCCAGGGCTAGGTAAAACGACGTTGGCCAATATCATTGCCAATGAGATGGATGTGAACATCAAAACCACATCGGGTCCAGTATTAGAAAAAGCCGGTGATTTAGCGGCACTGTTAACCAATTTAGAAGAAAACGATGTGTTATTTATTGATGAAATACATCGTTTAAGCCCCGTAGTTGAAGAAATCCTCTATCCTGCAATGGAAGATTACCAAATTGATATTATGATTGGCGAGGGGCCCGCTGCGCGTTCAATTAAACTCGACTTAGCCCCTTTTACATTAGTAGGAGCAACAACTCGCGCCGGTTCATTGACATCGCCATTACGTGACCGCTTTGGCATAGTACAGCGTTTAGAGTTCTATAATATTACCGATTTGACGGATATTATTATGCGTTCTGCTAAATACTTGAACGTCGAAATGGTACAAGAAGGTGCATTAGAAATTGCTAAGCGAGCGCGTGGGACACCGCGTATTGCTAATCGATTATTACGCAGAGTTAGAGATTACGCCGAAATTAAATCGGATGGTCGTGTTGATGAAATTACCGCCGGTTTAGCATTAGATATGTTAGATGTTGATAAAGTAGGCTTTGACTTTATGGATCGAAAATTACTCGATGCGATTATTGATAAGTTTGATGGTGGACCGGTTGGATTAGATAATTTGGCGGCAGCGATTGGCGAAGAAAAAGAAACCATTGAAGATGTGATTGAACCGTTTTTGATCCAACAAGGTTTTTTACAGCGTACGCCTCGCGGACGTATTGCATCAGCTCGAGCCTATGAACACTTAGGTTTTCAGCCAAAAAAAGCCCACAATGAAGTGGGCTAAAAGTTATAAAATAACTACTAAAAGGAATACAAATTGAACAAACACTCAATCTATGTACAGTATTTTACTGCGATTGAGAATTTATTCAATTGAATTAATTTGCACTAATAGGATTAGTTTTTCTAATGGATGATTTGTCATTGAAACCTTTGCCAATTCGTATATATTACGAGGATACTGATGCCGGTGGTATTGTGTATTATGCTAATTATTTAAAGTTTTTTGAACGAGCTCGGACAGAATGGTTGCGTGAGTTAGGTTTTTCTCAACACGCATTACTTGAGCATGGAATTGCGTTTGTCGTGCGTCATGTTGATATGCATTATCATATGCCAGCGCAATTTGATGATGAAATCTCTGTTTATAGTAACTTGAGTGAACTAAAAAAAGCCTCGATGGTCTTTACACAAACTGTTAAAAAACAAGACAGCGTCTTAGTTTCAGCTACGATTCAGGTAGCGTGCGTCAAACTTGCACACATGAAACCTTGCGCTATCCCCAAAGATATTTATAAGGAATGTATACGTGTCGCATGATATGTCATTTATAGGCTTGTTTTTACAAGCAAGTTTAGTCGTTAAATTAGTCATGATTTTATTGTTAGCTGCGTCTATTGTCTCTTGGGCGTTTATTGTGCAACGGACCCGAGCACTTAATTCAGCTAAAGCCACTTTATTGCAGTTTGAAGAGCAATTTTGGTCTGGCACAGATTTAAATAAATTATTTCAAGAACTCAGTGCACAAGCCCGAGTTAGTGGTATTCATAGTATTTTTGTGGCAGGTTTTCGTGAATTTGTCCGCTTGCGTAAATCTGAAGCGCAAGGGGATATTGTCGTTGAAGGTAGTAGCCGAGCAATGCGGGTTGCCTTATCTAGAGAAGTGGATAGTCTCGAATCTAAATTGCCGTTTTTAGCGACGGTCGGTTCTATTTCTCCGTATATCGGATTATTCGGTACGGTATGGGGCATTATGAATGCGTTTATTGCTTTAGGCCAAGTGCAACAAGCAACATTGGCGATGGTGGCACCCGGTATTGCTGAAGCCCTTATTGCTACAGCGATAGGATTATTCGCAGCGATCCCAGCGGTCATTGCCTATAACCGCTTTAGTCATCAAGTTGAAAAAATTGAAAATGGGTACATCAACTTTATGGAAGAGTTTGCTGCAATATTGCAACGTCAAGCGATTACAAAAGAGTCTTAAGCATGTATCAACGTAAAAGACGTAAGCCTGTTTCTGAAATTAATGTCGTCCCTTATATTGATGTGATGCTGGTGCTGTTGATTATTTTTATGGTGACAGCACCGTTGGTTACTCAAGGGGTCAAAGTGGACTTGCCACAAGCGGATGCTCAACCGATTGAGCAAGAAGAGATCCCGCCATTAATTGCATCGATGGATAAAAGTGGTCTGTATTATCTTAATATCGGGGATACACCCAAACAGGCATTAACACGCCCGGATATTCAAGCATTAGTGCAAGCGGAGATGGCAAATAATCCAACCCGTCCGGTAGTGATTAAGGCGGATGGGGCGGTATCCTATAACCAAATTATCCAACTGATGGTTATATTGCAAAACGCGGGTGTACCGTCAGTCGGGTTAATGACCGAGCCTTCTGCCGAGCCAAAATCATAACGATGAAGATATTTCTGCACTCGCTATGGCGACGCTTTGTTGAATCAGAGTTTGCGCTATCCATTACATTTCATGCTTTGTTATTGGCAGGGTTAGTCGTAAGTGTCAGTATTACTCCGCCACAGCAATTAACAATGGATATGACGCCGTTAACCGAGCAAATGCCGGTAATTAATGCGACTTTCATTGATCCTGCTGTCACCCAAGCTAAGTTTGACGAAGCCCGTGCTCGTGAGCAGCAAGTGCTACGTGAACAGCGCGACGCCGCTAAACGAAAAGCTGACGCAGAGCGAAAAAAACGTGAGGTAGCAGCCAAACGCTTAGCGGATAAACGTGCCGCAGAGAAAAAGAAACAGCAAGAACAAGACCAAGCGCAGCGTGAGCAACGTGAGCTTGAGCGCAAAGCACAAGAAGCGATTGCAAAAAAAGACGCACAAGCCAAAAAAGTAGAGGCTGAGCGTGTCGAAAAATTAAAACGTGACGCTGAGGTGCAAGCTAAACGAGATAAACAGCAGCGCGAATTAGAAGAACAATTAGCCCAAGAGCAAGCCCAAATTGAAGCACAAGAAACGCAACGGGTCATGTCCGAAAAGCAACGCTATAGCGTGTTAATCAAATCGACAATCCAGCGCAACTTAATTACGAATGAGGCATTTAAAGGAAAAAAATGTCAGTTAAACATACGCTTAGGGATTGGTGGAGTGGTATTGAAAGTGGACAAGATAGCGGGTGATGAGGCATTATGTCGAGCTGCGATCAGCGCTGTATATAAACCGTCTCAATTACCGGTTTCGCGAGATCCAAAAGTATTTGCCCAATTACGAGACATTAATTTAACGGTTGAACAATGAAAAAACTCTTAGCATCCAGTATCTTCTTTTTTGCTTATCTAGCGATGAGTGTGTCCAGCAGTGCGTATGCGCAGTTAAATATTGTCATTACTGAAGGTGTGGATAATGCCACGCCTATTGCAGTGGTGCCATTTGGCTGGGAAGGCGAAGGCATGCTGCCGGGTGCTATTTCGGATGTCATTAATCATGATTTGCGTCGAAGTGGACGTTTTAATCCAATGACGATGTCTAAGATGCCGCAGTTTCCACGTGATATCAGTGCGGTTAATTATCAGCAATGGGTCGATAAAGGAATCAATACCATTGTGGTTGGGAAGGTTAAAGACCTAGGAAATGATCGCTATCAAATTGATTTTCAACTGATTGATACCCTTGCAGGAAGTCAGTTAGCCGATGCGCCACAAGTACTGCAAAATGGTCAGTTAGTCGCAGGTCAGTCGCAATTAATTGCGGGTCGAACGTTAACCGTTACAGGTCAAGATTTTCGTCAATTTGCGCATCGTATTTCAGATATTGTTTATGAAAAATTAACCGGGCAAAAAGGAGCGTTTTTAACTCGCATTGCATATGTAGTGGTGCGCGATACCAAAACAGTTGCTCGTCCTTACCAGTTAGTTATTGCCGATTATGATGGTGAAAATGAATTGGCATTATTGTCGTCAAAAGAGCCGTTAATGTCACCGTCATGGTCACCAGATGGTAATAAATTAGCCTATGTCTCGTTTGAAAGCGGTAAGCCGCAAATATTCATTCAAGATATTTATACAATGAGTCGAATTAAATTGACTGATTTTCCTGGGATTAATGGAGCGCCAAATTTTTCTCCAGATGGCAAACAAATAGCAATGGTGTTATCCAAAGATGGTAATCCAGACATTTATATTATGGAGATTGCCACGCGAAAACTGACTCGTATTACGCGTCATCGAGCCATCGATACCGAGCCATCTTGGGCGCCAAACGGAAAAGAATTGATATTTAGTTCAGAGAGGGGTGGTAAACCTCAGATTTATAGAGTAAATTTAAGTAATAAGCGGATAAAACGCTTAACTTTTGAAGGCGATATGAACCTCGGTGGTACAATTACTCCTGATGGTTCTGAATTAGTGATAGTCAACCGCACTAACGGTAACTACCATATCGCCCGACAAAATTTAGCTGATGGTGCTATGCAAGTATTAACGACGACCTTTTTGGATGAGTCGCCTAGCATCGCTCCAAACGGCAGTATGATTATATACAGTACACTCCATGAAGGGACACAAGTGTTATCATTAGTATCTCTTGATGGTCGATTTAAGGCTAGATTACCAGGTGTAGCGGGGCAGATTAAAGCGCCTAGCTGGTCACCATTTTTACGTTAAGACATACTTTTTATAACAAGGAAAATTCATGAAAACTTCTACTTCACTTCGTTCTTTACTAATTGCTGTGCCAGTTATGACATTAATGGCATGTTCTTCAGGTCCATCTGAAACTGAACTTGCAGCTGAACGTAACCGTGTAGCAGCAGAGCAAGCCGCAGCACAACAAGCGGCGCAACAAGCTAATCAAGAACAAGTTCGTATGGAAGCTGCTCAACGCTTACAACAAGCCCAAGAAATGGCACAACAAGAACGTGATTCTTTAGTGTCTATGCAAACCATATATTTTGACTTTGACCGTTCTACGATTAAGTCTGATTTTTATAGTGTACTTGACCAACATGCGACATTTTTAGTTAAGAATTCAGCACAAACGGTCGTTATAGAAGGACATACTGATAGTCGTGGTACACCTGAGTATAATATTGCGTTAGGTGAGCGTCGTGCCCAGGCTGTTGAAACTTACTTATTAAATGCAGGTGTGTCTGCAGCGCAAATTTCAGTGGTTTCTTTTGGCGAAGAAAAGCCTGCAGTAGCAGGTACTTCTGAATACGCATTTGCACAAAGCAGACGTGCAGTGGTGGTTTACAAATAATTATGAAAACGTTTACGAAATCATTGAGTTGTGCCATGGTTGGCGCTTCTTTGTTGTTGGTATCGGGTGCACAGGCGGCGCAAGCGCCTGTGTATAATTTGAGTAACGAAAGTGTTGCAGAAAAATTAGCTAACCTTGAGCGAGTCGTGAATTCACGTACTCGCAATCAACAACGAGTTCAAGACCAGATTGATGGAATGCAATCTGAGATTAGTGAAATTCGTGGTCGAATTGAAGAGCAAAATTATCAAATTGAGAAAATTTTGCAACGTCAACGTGAGCTGCTGCTTGCGTTTGACATTCAATCACAACAGTTACAAGAAGCGTCAGAGTTATCTAACGATGAGTTGGCTAAACGATCTTTGGTAACCGGGCGTGCAACGAATACCAATGCGGTTGCTGCTGGCTTACCGGCGTCAAATAAGGCAGTGTCAACCGTTATTAGTTCGACGCCAAGCGTAGCGACAGGAAATGACGAAGCGGCTTACAAAGCGGCAGTGGATTTGATCCTTAAACAACGTGATACCAAAGCCGCTATCCCTGCATTAGAAGAGTTTGTAACAACCTATCCTCAGTCGAAGTTTACATCGAATGCGCATTATTGGTTAGGGCAAATTTTTTATAATGAACAAAACTGGGAACAAGCACGTGTTCAATTTGACACGTTGTACACGCAATATCCAAATTCTAGTAAAGTACCAGACGCAACCCTTAAACTTGGCATAATTGCTAAAAATTTAAGTGATAGAGTGAAAGCACGAGAGTATTTTGAAAGTGTGGTCGCGAATCATGCCAACACAACCTCTGCAAAGCTTGCTCAAGAACAAATTAACCTGCTGTAATTTTCAGCAGGTTCTTTCTTTTAAAATTTCTATATAGTATCAAAAATAGTCATTTCAGCACGTTTCTTCAACGAAATTAGTTTTTTTAAATTAATTTGAGAAATAGGGTTGATTAACCCTGATAATTGAGTATTATATGCGCCCTGTTACCAAGCAAGGCAACAGATTGAAGATTAGGGTCGTTAGCTCAGCTGGTAGAGCA